>JAQGMY010000363.1 GCA_028292105.1 Ramlibacter sp. | reverse complement strand
GTCACCGCCGGCCCCACGCGCTCGATGGCCATCATCACCAGCAGCACCGGCAGCGCGGTGCAAAGAGTCGCATTCAGCACCGACAGCCAGAGCACCTGCGGCGCCACGGCCAAGGCGCTGGAGACCGGCCGCAGCACGATGAACTGCGCGATACAACACAGGCAGGCGACACTGGTCGCCAGGCCCACCAGCCGCAGCGCGCCGACCCGCCGCACCAGCTGGCCGCTGTAGACCAGGTAGACCGCGTAGCTGACCGCACTGCCGAAGACCAGCAGCGTGCCGAGCGCCACGTTGCTGCCCTGCAGCCGCACCTCCTGGCCGAACACCAGCAGCACGCCGGCATAGCTCAGGCCCATGCCCAGGACCTGCGCGCGCTGGAAGGGGCGCCGGTACAGCAGCCAGCCCAGCAGCAGCACCATGGTTGGATTCAGGTAGAGGATCAGCCGCTCCAGCGACGCGCTCACGTACTGCAGCCCGAGGAAGTCGAGGAAGCTCGAGAGGTAATAGCCGCTGAAGCCCAGCCCCAGCACGGCGAGCCAGTCGTCGCGCGCCAGCGGCGGCCGGCCGCGCCCCGCCCACCACGCCATCACCAGGAAGATCGGCAAGGCGAACAGCATCCGCAGCATGATCACCATGACGGCGTCGACGCCATGGCGGTAGGCGAGCTTGACGATGATGGCCTTGGCGCTGAAGGCGATGGCGCCGAAGAAGGCGAGTGCCAAGCCCGGCAGCATGCCTTGCCGTCCCGGGGAAGGACTCACGCGCTGGCAGACGGGAAGGGCATGCGAGCCATTCTGCCGAAGATCAGCTGCCGCGGCCTCGTCGCTGGCGATGGTCGTCTTCGCGCCGGAGCCGACGAGGTCAGTCGTCCGCCCTGCTTCCCGCCGGCGCGCCGGCTTTCAGCAGCAACCAGCGCCACTTCGCCACGGAATGGAAAGGGCGGGTGCGCCCGGTGGCGTCGTGCACCGGCGTGCCGTGGTCCAGGGCCAGCATGATCGTCCGCCCCGCCTCCCCATTGGCCGGGCAGGTCCAGTTGCGGCCGTCGACGATGACGCACTCGCTGAAGCGCCCCGATGGTTCGGTCGATCCGGCCGTCCAGAACAGCACCTCGCGGTGCCGTGGCAGCGCCCGGAAACGGTAGCGGTCTCCCGTCGACAGGGCGCCTGTGCAGAGATCCCCGCGCCACTCACCGCCACGGCACTGCACGGTGTAGATGGTGCGTTCGCCCTGCAGCGTGACGTAGTCGCACAGCCACACCCACGCCACCACCACCGCGGCGAGCAGCGCGAACACCAGGGCGGTGCGGGAACGGCGGAACAGGCTCATGGCTTGGATCCGGCAAAGAAAAGCGGCCCCACCGGGGCCGCCTTCCTGACTCGAGGGGTCGTGCTCACTCCTCGACGAAAGCCTCTTCGCGCTTGTGCTTCACCGATGGCAAGGCCACGATGACGATCAGCAGCAGCGCCGCGGCGAGCAGGCCGGCGGACAGCGGACGCGTGACCAGCACGCTCCAGTCGCCGCGTGACAGCAGCAACGCGCGCCGCAGGTTCTCCTCCATCATCGGCCCCAGGATGAATCCGAGCAGCAGCGGCGCCGGCTCGCATCCCAGCTTGATGAAGGTGTAGCCGATCACGCCGAAGATCGCGACCATCCAGATGTCGAACACGTTGTTGTTCGTCGAGTAGACCCCGATGGCGCAGAACAGCACGATCGACGGGAACAGCCAGCGGTAGGGCACCGTCAGCAGCTTGATCCACATGCCGATCAGCGGCAGGTTCAAGATGATCAGCATCGCATTGCCGATCCACATCGAGGCGATCAGACCCCAGAAGAGTTCGGGGTTGCTGGTCATCACCTGGGGACCAGGCTGGATGTTGTGGATCGTCATGGCGCCCACCATCAGCGCCATCACGGCGTTGGGTGGAATGCCCAGCGTCAGCAGGGGGATGAAAGAGGTCTGCGCACCGGCGTTGTTGGCCGATTCAGGGCCGGCCACGCCGCGAATGTTGCCCTTGCCGAAGGCGATTTCGCCCGGCTTCATGCGCATCTTCTTCTCGAGCGTGTAGGCCGCAAAGGCCGCCAGCAACGCGCCGCCGCCGGGCAGGATGCCCAGTGCCGAACCCAGGGCCGTGCCGCGCAGCACCGCAGGCGTCATCTGCTTGAAGTCTTCCTTGGTGGGCCACAGGCCCTGCACGTTGGCCGTGAACACTTCGCGCTCGTCTTCGGGCTGCGAGAGGTTGCTGATGATTTCACCGTAGCCGAACACGCCCATGGCGATGGTCACGAAGCCGATGCCGTCGGTCAGTTCAGGAATGTCGAAGCTGAAGCGCGCGACACCCGAGTTCACGTCGGTGCCCACCAGGCCCAGGAGCAGGCCCAGCACGATCATGGCGATGGCCTTGAGGAGCGAGCCGGAGGCCAGCACCACGGCGCCGATCAGGCCCAGGATCATCAGCGAGAAATATTCGGCCGGGCCGAACTTGAAGGCCAGTTCGGTCAGGGGCGGCGCGAAGGCAGCCAAAATCAGCGTACCCACCGAGCCCGCGAAGAACGAGCCCAGCCCCGCCGCAGCGAGCGCCGGACCGGCCCTCCCCTGGCGCGCCATCTGGTAGCCGTCGATACAAGTCACGACCGAGGACGATTCCCCCGGCAGGTTCACCAAAATGGCGGTGGTGGAGCCGCCGTACTGCGCGCCGTAGTAGATGCCGGCCAGCATGATCAGTGCCGACACCGGCGGCAGCGCATAGGTGGCTGGCAGCAGCATGGCGATGGTGGCCACCGGGCCGATGCCCGGGAGCACGCCGATCAGCGTACCCAGGATACAGCCGATGAGCGCGTAGAGCAGGTTGATCGGCGTGAACGCGACGCCGAAACCCAGCGAGAGATTTGCAAGCAGATCCATTTGTAAGTTCTCCTCAACCGGTGATGAAGGTAGGCCACACCGGAATCTGCAGTTTCAGCAGCACGATGAATGCGAGGTAGCTGCCGACGGCCAAGATGGTGGCCAGCAGCAGCACTTCCCTGAGCTTGAAGCGCTCGCCCGCCATGCTGGAGATGATGGTCAGCGCGTAGATCGCGGCGATCATGCCCATGGCCGGCACCTTGATGCTCGGCAGGCCGCCAAGCAGCACGCCGAACGCGAGGTTGGCCCCCAGGATGTAGCAGATGGGCCTCCAGGCCCATTTGCCGATCAGGTCGCCGCCTTCGGTCTCGACCACCAGCGCGTTGAAGATGATGATGAGCCCGAGAAGGGTCATCAGGATGCCAAGCATCAACGGGAAGTATCCCGGGCCCATGCGGGCACCGTCGCCGACGTTGTAGGTGGTGGCGCCCCATGCAAAGGCGATGCCGACCACGCTGAACATGACGCCAGAGAAAAAATCCTTCTGACTTTTGATTTTCACGTGTTGTCCCCTCGAGGAATTTCGATGGGCGATTGTGTTCCGCGTGTTGCCGAACCTCGATGTGGATTCCACCTACCGGGGGCCTCGGGTGAACCCCAATGGCACACCGCGGCCGGTGTGCCATTGCGCCATTGGTCCATTCCGCCGGCGCTACTCCAGCGGCGGCGTGGCGCTCAGCACTTCGCCGATGGTGGTCAGCCCCTCGGCCACCCGCAGCGCGCCGGCCAGGCGAAGGGGCCGCATGCCGTCCTTGATGGCGAGGCGCCGCAGCGCGTCCATGCTCGGCGCCTGGTTGACCTGCGCCTTGAAGGTCTCGTTCACCGTGAGCAACTCGTACAGGCCCATGCGGCCCATGAGGCCGGTCATCCGGCAATCCACGCAACCCACCGGCTTGAACGGCGTGTAGGCCCCGGTGGCGTTGATCTTCCAGGGCTTGATGATCTCGTTGAGGTTCTCGCGCGACAGGCTCTCGTCGGGCGCCTTGCACTGCTTGCACAACGTGCGCACCAGGCGCTGGGCAAGCACACCCAGCATGGTGGCGTTCAGCAGGTAAGCCGGCACGCCAAGCTCCATCATGCGGGTGATGGCCGAGGGCGCGTCGTTGGTGTGCAGGGTGGAGAACACCAGGTGCCCGGTGAGGGCGGCCTGGACGGCCATTTCGGCGGTGGCCAGGTCGCGAATTTCGCCGACCATGATGATGTCCGGGTCCTGCCGCATGAGGGCGCGCAGGCCTTCGATGAAGCCTAAGTCGAGCTGGGTCTGCACCTGCGTCTGATTGAAGGACGGCTCGATCATTTCGATCGGGTCTTCCACCGTGCTGACATTCACCTCTTCGGTGGCAACACGCTTGAGGGTGGAATAAAGCGTAGTGGTCTTGCCGGAGCCGGTGGGCCCGGTCACCAGGATGATGCCGTGCGGCCGCTTGACCAGCGCCTCCCAGCGGTCGGCGTCGTGCGGGGCAAAACCCAGGGCGTCGAGGTCCTTCACCGCGGTGTCGGGGTCGAAGATGCGCAT
>JAQGMY010000361.1 GCA_028292105.1 Ramlibacter sp. | reverse complement strand
GCGCGGCCGGATCGAAGGCCACACCGGGCAGTCCATAGCTCGGCGCCTCGGCAAGGCGGACGTTGCGCGGAATGACGGTGTTGAACACCTTGTCTCCGAAGTGCGACTTGAGCTGGTCGGAGACCTGCTGCTGCAGCGTGATGCGCGGATCGAACATCACCCGCAGCAGGCCGATGATCTCCAGGTCCTTGTTCAGGTTGGCGTGCACCTGCTTGATGGTGTTCACGAGGTCGGACAAGCCTTCGAGCGCGAAGTACTCGCACTGCATCGGCACGATCACGCCATGCGCCGCGCACAAGCCGTTGAGCGTGAGCATCGACAGCGAGGGCGGGCAGTCGATCAGCACGAAGTCGTATTCGTCGGCCACGGGCTCCAGCGCCAGCTTCAGGCGCTTCTCGCGGCGCTCGACGTCCACCAGTTCCACTTCCGCGCCGGCCAGGTCCCGGCTGGCGCCGAGGATGTCGTAGCTGCACTTGGCTTCCACCAGCCGTTCGCTCTTGACGCGGGCTTCGACGACGGTGGCGGACTCCAGCAGCACGTCGTAGACCGTCAGCTCCAGCTTGCGCTTGTCGACCCCGGAACCCATGGTGGCGTTGCCCTGGGGATCCAGGTCTACCATCAGCACCCGCTGGCCGACTTTCGCCAGGCCCGCTGCGAGATTGACGGTGGTGGTGGTCTTGCCCACCCCGCCCTTCTGGTTGGCGACGCAAAATATTCTGGCCATCTGTTCTTTACTTTGACACGGCCAGCTTCACGCCAAAGCCGATGAGGAACACGCCCGCGAGCTTTTCCAGCACCCGGCCGATGACGGGGTTGGCACGCATCCGCTCGGCCAGGAAGTGGGTGAGCAGCACGGCGACCAGCCCGTAGAGAAAGGTCAGGAGAGCGATCGTGACCGCCATCGCGCCGAAGGTCACCAGTCCCTGGTGCCGGGCCGGATCGACGAACAGCGGAAAGAACGCCATGTAGAAGACGATGGCCTTCGGGTTCAGCAAAGTAATTACGGCGGCCTGCCGGAAATAATGCCGCGGCTCGATGTTCAGGACAGGCTTGCTGCCGGGTTTGGCCAGCAACATCTTGCAGCCGAGCCAGGCCAGGTAGACGGCACCCAACCATTGCACCGCACGAAAGGCGGCGGGGTAGGTTGCCAGCAGCGCCGCCACGCCGGCGACGGCCGCCCACATCAGCACCTGGTCACCCGCGATGATGCCGAGGGTGGCGCCCAGCCCGGCCGGGATGCCGCCCTTGCCCGTCGAGGTGATCAGGGCCAGGTTGCCGGGGCCGGGGATGGCGAGAAAAATCAGGATCGCGGCGACGAACGCGCCGTAGTCTGCAACGCCAAACATGAGCCCCTCCGTGAAGGCCGAGTTTACCGTCAGGTCCCGGTTGGGCCTGTGGCGCTTTGCGCACGGGCAGCCCTGCGCATCCACACGATGCAGCGGTCGGCGTGGAGCTCCGGGACCTGCAACTGTTCCACGTGGAACACTTCCACCTGCGCCGGCACTTCGGCGATCTCAGCGTCCGGCGTCTTGCCCTTCATGGCCAGCCAGACGCCCTGCTCCGCCAGCGCGCCGGCCGACCAGCTCACGAAGTCCGCCAGCGAGGCGAAGGCCCTGGAGCAGATCACGTCGTACGGCCCCTTGAGGTTTTCCACCCGGTCGTGGACGCCGCGCAGGTTCGCCAGCCCGAGCTGGGCGGCTGCCTGCTGGACAAAGGCGGCCTTCTTGCCGACGGTGTCGACGCAGTCCACCTGCATTTCAGGACAGCAGACGGCGATCACGCCACCCGGCAAACCCGCGCCGGATCCGACATCGAGCAGCCGCACCGGCCGGCCGCCGGTTTGCCCAAGCAAGGCAGGCACCACTGCCAGGCTGTCGAACAAGTGCTGGACCAACATGTCTTCGGGCCGAACGGCGGTCAGGTTGTAGACCTTGTTCCACTTGGCGATGAGCTGCAGGTACGCCAGTAGCTTCTGGCCCTGCTCCGCTGAAAGCTTCAGGTCCACCGCTGCGGCCGCGGCCGCCAGCCGCGTCGATGACTCGTCGTCCATGCTCATGCCGCCGCTTGGCCGGCCTGGTTGGCCGCTTCGGAGAAACCTTTGAACTTGTTCTTCTTCAGATGGACCAGCAGCAGCGAGATGGCTGCCGGCGTGACTCCGGAGATGCGCGAGGCAAGGCCGAGGGTTTCCGGCCGATGGTTGCTCAGCTTCTGGCGCACTTCAATGCTCAGGGCCGGCACCTGCATGTAGTCCAGCTCGGCTGGCAGGCGCAGGTTTTCGTAGTGGGCGGCCCGCTCGATCTCGCCCTTCTGCCGCTCGATGTAGCCCGAGTACTTGGCCGCGATCTCGATCTGCTCCACCACCGGCGCGTAGAGCTCGCCCAGTGTTTCACGTGAAACACTGCCGCTGCTCCACTGGCCGGATTCCAGCGACATCAGCGCGTCGTAAGTGACGTCAGGCCGCCGCAGCAGGTCGCCAAGGTTGTACTCATGCTCCATCGACGTGCCGAGAACCCGCTCGCACTCCGCAGCGGACACGTTCCGCGGGCTCACCCAGGTGGCCGCCAGGCGCTGTGTTTCACGTGAAACAGCGTCGCGCTTGCGGCTGAAGGCATCCCAGCGGACGTCGTCCACCAGGCCCAGCCGGCGGCCCATCTCGGTCAGGCGCAGGTCGGCGTTGTCTTCGCGCAGCTGCAGCCGGTACTCGGCCCGGCTGGTGAACATCCGGTACGGCTCGGTCACGCCCTTGGTGATGAGGTCATCGACCAGCACGCCGAGATAAGCCTGGTCCCGCGCCGGCAACCAGGACGGCTCGCCCCGGCACAGCAGCGCCGCATTGATTCCGGCGAACAAGCCCTGGGCGGCCGCCTCTTCGTAGCCGGTGGTGCCATTGATCTGGCCGGCGAAGAACAAGCCGGCGATGGACCGTGTTTCGAAGCTGCTCTTGAGCCCGCGCGGATCGAAGTAGTCGTATTCGATGGC
>JAQGMY010000479.1 GCA_028292105.1 Ramlibacter sp. | reverse complement strand
TGGGTCGGCCAGTCTATGCCCGGCCTGCAGACGGCCTGGTGCCTTGCGACGGACGGGCCCTGGCGCGCCCCTATTCGCTGACGATCACCTCGAACCCGCCGTAGATCATCCGCTTGCCATCGAAGGGCATCGGGTCCATGCCTTCCTTCAGCCGCGGGTCGGCCATCGCCTTCTTCATGCCTTCGTCGCGCGCGGCACGCGATGGCCAGCTGATCCACGAGAACACCACGGTCTCGTCGGGCTTGCGTTGCACGGCCATCGGGAAGGACGTGACCTTGCCCTCGGGCACGTCGTCGCCCCAGCACTCGACGACCGACAGGGCGCCGTATTCCTTGAACACCTTGCTCGCGTTCCGGGCCACCTGGCGGTAGGTGTCCTTGTTGGCCGTGGGCACGGGGACGACAAAGCCGTCGATGTAGTTCATCGGGTTCTCCTTGGTGAAGGGTGCGGGGCGGCACAGCGCCGCTCCGCTATGGGCATGACGAAGGAGTGGACGCCAAATCGACAAGGGGATGTGTAACGGCGGGGAGGTGGGCCGGCGAAGGTGCGCGGCGGAGCCGCACACCCTACGAGGCGACGATCTGAGCCGCTGCTATCCTGCGGCGAAACGCCGGCACGGCCGAGCGGGGTCGATGGTCACCAAAGAGGATGGGAAGCAAATGGCACGCGCTCTGTCGGAAGGCAAACTGATGCAGGCCCTGGAGTGGGCCTACGAAAAGGCGGTCAACGGTGTTGCGGGCCTGGATTCGGCGATCGAGCTCGCCGACAGCTACAGCAAGCACGGCGGCACGCCGATCGAGCAAGCCAATTCGCTGATCCGCTGGCAGAACACCAAGGCGGCCACGTCCGGTTTCGTGGCGGGGCTGGGCGGGATCCTGACGCTGCCCATCGCCATTCCGGCCAACATCGCTTCGGTTCTCTACGTGCAGGTGCGAATGATCGCCGCCATCGCGCACCTGGGCGGCCACGACGTCAACGACGACAAGGTGAAGACGCTCGTCTATGCATGCCTGGTCGCCAACAGCGCGAAAGACATCGCCAAGGACGTCGGCGTCGCGGCCGGCACCCGCATGGCAACGGCGGCGATCCAGGCCATCTCGGCCCAGACCGCCAAGGAGATCAACAAGCGCGTCGGCTTGCGGCTACTCACCAAGATCGGCGGCAGGGGCCTGGTGAATCTCGGGCGGGCGGTACCGCTTCTCGGCGGCGTGATCGGCGGGTCTTTCGACGCCGTGATGACGAATGCGGTGGGCAACGTGGCGCGCGACACGTTCCTCGCCGGCAGCGCCCGTTGACGAATTGTTGTGCCGATGGTGCGCGGCGGAGCCGCACACCCTACGATGCGGCGCGTGGGCCACGCCGCGCCGGGGGCATCTCTTCGTTCGCCGGCGCGGCCTGGGTGCCTGCCAACCGGTCCAGGTTGGACACGATCACGGTGCGTGTCGGGAAGGCGAACTCCACGCCCATCGCCGCCAGCTCCCGCATCAGCCGGATGTTCAGCCGCTGCTGCGCATCCATGTAGGCGTCGTAGCCCGGCTCCTTGACGAAGTACACGACCTCGTAGTCCAGCGAGCTGTCGCCGAAGGCCTTCAAGTGCGCGCGGCCGAAACGCAGCTTGTCGTCTTCCTCGATCACGCGCTTGACCATGGGCGCGATCTGCTCTGCCTCGTCGGCGGTGATGTCGTAGGTCAGCCCGAACTTGAACACCGCGCGGCGCTCGTCCATCCGCCTGTAGTTCTTCAGGACCTGCTTGAGCAGGTCCGTGTTGCTCATGATGATCTGCTCGCCGCTGATGCTCTGGATGCGCGTGGTCTTCAGGCCCACGTACTGCACCGTTCCCTCGATCTCGCCGACACCGATGAAGTCGCCTGTCTCGAACGGCTTGTCGACCGCGATCGACAGCGAGGCGAACAGGTCGCCCAGGATGTTCTGCACGGCCAGCGCCACGGCGACGCCGCCGATGCCCAGGCTGGCGACGAAGGCGGTGATGTTGACGCCCAGGTTCGACAGCACGGCCAGCACGAACACCGCCCACAGCACCAGCCGCAGGAACCACGACAGCAGGGTGCCCGACGCGCTGACCTGCGAGCTCGAGAAGCCGTGGTGCCGCTCCTCGTAGTGCCGCAGGGCGACGGCGATGCCGCGGTTGAGCCAGATGCCCAGCTGCAGCGCCAGCGCCACGAACCACAGCTGGCCCACGCGGGCACTCCAGCGGTCGCTCAGGTCGAGCATGCCCAGGCCGATGAGCAGTGCCGCGACCAGCATCAGCCAGCGGCTGGTGTGGCGCAGCACCTGCACCACCAGGTCGTCGATCTTGTTGGCCGTGTGTCCGGCGATCTTCTCCAGCCGTCCGAGGGCCACGCGCAGGGCGACACTCATCGCCAGATAGGACAGCAGGGCCACAGCGGTGGCCAAGGCAATGTTGGTCAGCGAGAGGCCGAAGACCTCCATGCTCCCGAAATGGTTCAGTTCGTCTGTCATGCGGACAGGCTACGAAGGTGCGGGACGGCGGGAAAGAGGAGG
>JAQGMY010000467.1 GCA_028292105.1 Ramlibacter sp. | reverse complement strand
TGGGGTCGGTGGAGGATGTGTCGTCGTTGCGGCGCGAGCCGAGCGCCCCCAACCCGGCCCTCCCCCGGAGCGCGTGGGGGTAAGACATGGCTACGTCGCCCATCACCGACCAGCCGGTGCTCAAGCTGCTCAATGTCGAGAGCGCCTACGGCCCCATCAAGGCGATCCTCGGCGTCAGCCTGCAGGTGCGGCGCGGCGAGATCGCCACGGTGCTCTGCTCCAACGTGGCAGGCAAGTCCACCATCCTCAAGACCATCAGCGGCATCATCGATCCGCGCAAGGGCAGCATCGAATTCAAGGGCGAGGACATCACGGCGCGCGACCCGGCCTTCATCGTGCAGCAGGGGCTGTCGCACGTGCCGGAAGGCCGCGAGGTGTTCCCCCTGCTGTCGGTGCGCGACAACCTGCTGATGGGCGCCTACACCCGCAAGGACAAGGACGGCATCGCGGCGGACCTGCAGGCGGTGTACCGGTATTTCCCGATCCTCGAGGAGCGCTCGGCACAGGACGCCGGCCTGCTCTCCGGTGGGCAGCAGCAGATGCTGGCGATCTCGCGCGCCATCATGGCGGCGCCGGACCTGATCCTGCTGGACGAGCCCAGCCTCGGCTTGTCCCCCAAGCTCACCAAGGAGATCTTCGAGATCGTGGTGCGCATCAACCGCGAGCGCGGCACCACCATCCTGCTGGTGGAGCAGAACGCCAACATGGCGCTGAACGCATCCGACTACGGCTACGTGCTGGAGAACGGCCGCATCGTGATGGAAGACACCTGCGCCCGGCTGCGCGAGAAGGAAGACATCAAGGAGTTCTACCTGGGGATGAAGGAAGCCGGTGTGCGCGGCGAACGGCGCTGGAAGAAGAAGAAGACGTGGCGATGAACACTGTGCGAGGGACGGACATGGTCGTATGAGCAATCTCTGGAACCTCGCTTCGATCCAGCCCGTGACGCAAGTCGTCCTCGCGGGCGACACCCTGCCCGCCATGTTCTGGACGGCCGTGGAACAACGTGCCGGCAAGACCTGGATGCGGCAAAAGGACCTGGGCATCTGGCGCAGCTGGAGCTGGACCGACACCGGCGCGGCCGTGCGAGAGATCGCGCACGGCCTGATGGCCCTGGGCTTCGCGCCCCGCCAGACCGCCTCCATCCTGTCCAACACCAATGCCGAGTGGGTCTGGGCGGACCTCGCCGTCCTCAGTTGCGGCGGCGTCAGCAACGGCATCTATCCGACCGATGCGGCCTCGCAGGTGCAGTACCTGTGCCACGACTCGGGCACCCGCATCCTGTTCGTGGAGGACGACGAGCAACTGGACAAGGCGCTGGAGGTGCGGGACCAGCTGCCGCACCTGGAGAAGATCGTCGTGTTCGACATGGAGGGCCTGCGGGACGTCGACGACCCGATGGTGATCGGGCTCGACGCCTTGCGCGCGCTCGGCCGCATCCACGTCGCCCAGCACCCCGGCGAGATCGCGGCGCGGGTCGCGGCCTGCAAATCCGACGAACTGGCGATCCTGGTCTACACCTCCGGCACCACCGGCAAGCCCAAGGGCGCGATGCATTCGCACGGCGCGCTGACGTACATGGTGCATGCGTACAACCACTTCCTGCCGCAGACCGACAGCGACGAGCGCATGTGCTTCCTGCCCCTGTGCCACATCGCCGAACGCATTGCCGGCGAGTACTTCCCGCTCTATACCGGGTCCGTGATCAACTTCGTGGAGAACCCGGAGACGGTGCCGGAGAACATCCGCGAGATCCAGCCGACGGTCTTCTTCGCCGTGGCGCGGGTGTGGGAGAAGTTCTATTCCGGCGTGATGATCGCGCTGAAAGAGGCCAGCCGGCTGCAACAGGCGGCCTACGCCTGGTCCATCCAGGTCGGTGCGCGCATCGCCGACAAGGTGCTCGCCGGCGAGCCGGTGAACGGCGCGCTGCGTTTGCAGTTCCAGCTGGCCCGCTGGCTGGCGCTGGACAACGTGCGCAAGACGATCGGCATCCACAGGGCCCGCTACCTCCTGACCGGCGCGGCGCCGATCTCGGCCGACCTGGTGCGCTGGTACCTGGCCCTCGGCGTGCCCATGCTGGAGGCCTGGGGCATGACCGAGACCTGCGGCGCCTCCAGCTGCATCCCGCCGGCGAGGATCAAGCCAGGCTCGATCGGCCCGGCCGGGCACCACAACCAGATGCGCATCGACCCGGCCACCAGCGAGATCCAGGTGAAGGGGCCCAACATCTTCATGGGTTACCTGAACCAGCCGGAGAAGACCGCCGAAAGCTTCACGGCCGACGGCTGGTTCCGCACCGGCGACGTCGGGACGGTGGACGAGGAAGGGTTCTTCCGCATCACCGACCGCATGAAGGACATCATCATCACGGCGGGGGGCAAGAACGTGACGCCCAGCGAATTCGAGAACGAGCTGAAGTTCTCCCCGTACATCACGGATGCGGTGGTCATCGGCGACCGGCGGCCCTACCTGACCGCGATCGTGATGATCGACCAGGAGAACGTGGAGAAATTCGCGCAGGACAACGACGTGCCCTTCTCCAACTACGCCAGCCTGACCAGGGCGCCGCAGGTGCAGCAGCTGATCCAGGCCGAATTCGACCGGGTCAACGGCCAGTTCGCGCGGGTCGAGCAGGTGAAGAAGTTCTTCCTGCTGGACACGCAGCTGTCGGCCGAAGACGAGGAACTGACGCCGACCATGAAGTTGAAGCGCAAGCTGGTCCACGACAAGTACGCCGACCAGATCGAAGCCATGTACCGGTAATCCCATGATGAAGGAGACGACGATGAAGTTGAAACCCACCCTCGCGCTCGCGGCGGCCCTGGCCTGCCTGCCGGCGCTCGCGCAGCAGCAGGGCGTGACCAGGGACCAGATCCTGATCGGCACCATCCAGGACCTCTCGGGGCCGCTGGCCGGCTACGGCAAGCAGGCACGCAACGGCATGCTGCTGCGCATCGACGAACTGAACGAGCAGCAGGGCACCGTCCACGGCCGCAAGCTGAAGCTGGTGGTGGAAGACGACGGCTACGACCCGAAGAAGGCGGTGCTGGCGGCACAGAAGCTGGTGAACCAGGACAAGGTCTTCATCATGGCCGGCCACCTGGGCACGGCGCAGAACATGGCCGCGATGCCGGTGCAGTTCGAGAAGAACGTCGTCAACTTCATGCCGATCACGGCGGCGCGCGAGATGTACGAGCCGCTGAACAGGCTCAAGTACTCCTTCGCCGCCACCTACTACGACCAGATGCGCCTCGCCTTGCCCAGGATGGTCAAGGAAAAGAACGTCAAGAAGGTCTGCACGATCTACCAGGACGACGACTTCGGCATCGAAGTGGAGCGCGGCGCCGAGGCCGGCCTGAAGACGATAGGCATGGAAGTGACGGAGAAGACCACCTACAAGCGCGGCGCGACCGACTTCTCTTCGCAGGTGGCGAAGATGAAGTCCTCCGGCTGCGAGCTGGTGGTGCTGGGCACCATCATCCGCGAGACGATAGGCACCATCGGCGAGTCACGCAAGACCGGCTTCAACCCGATCTTCCTCGGCTCCAGCGCCGCCTACACGGACCTGATCCACAAACTGGGCGGCAAGGCCATGGACGGCCTCTACGCCACCATGACGGTGCAGCACCCGTACCTGGACGAAGCTTCGCAGCCGATGCGTTTCTGGGCCAACAAGTACAAGACCAAGTACAACGAGGACCCGACGGTCTTCTCGACCTACGGCTACATCATCATCGACAACTTCATCAAGGCGGCGCAAAAGGCCGGCCCCAACCTCACCACCGACAGCTTCATCAGGACGATGGACAGCATGACCTTCGAGCCGGACATGTTCGGCAGCCCGAAAGCGACGTACAGCCCGACCAAGCGCCTGGGCAACGACTTGTCGCGGCTGTCGCAGATCGTGGATGGGAAGTGGAAGGTCGTGAACGACTACATGAAGTAGGCATGGTCGCAGTGGTGCGCAGCAAGCTGCGCACCCTACCAAGGAGAGAGGTTCCGTAGGGTGTGCCGCTTGCTGCGCACCACGCCTCCAACGCCAAGCGCCCCGTCCCGGGGCGTTTTGCATTAGGCTCGCGCCGATGAGTACCACCCCCAATCCCCTGAAGAACCCCGAGCTGGAGTTCAAGTCGCTGCTGGTCCTGGTGCTGGTGGCGACCGTGCTGTTCGCCCTGATCATCTGGCCGTTCTTCGGGGCCGTGTGCTGGGCCGTCTTCATCACGCTCGTGTTCTGGCCGCTGCACCAGCGCTTCCTGCACGGCAGCCACGGGCGGCGCAACATCGCGGCGCTTGCAACACTCACCGTCGTGCTCCTGATCGTGATCCTGCCGCTGACCATGGTGGCGGCATCGATCACCGATGAAGCCTCGCAGCTGGTTGCCAGGCTGCGGTCCGGCGAGATCCAGGTCACCTCCTATTTCCAGCGCGTCATGGAGGCGCTGCCGCAGTGGGCGCGCGCCATCCTGCAGCGCTTCGGCATGGGCGACCTGGGCCTGCTGCAGCAGAAGATCCTGACCGCCCTCGGCAGCAGCGGCCAGATGCTGACGTCTCGCCTGGTCGGCATCGGCCAGGTCACCCTGGACTTCATCGTGGCGTTCTTCGTCATGCTGTACGTGCTGTTTTTCCTGTTCCGCGACGGCGACCAGCTGTCGCAGTCGATCGCGCGCTCGATCCCGCTGAACCCGCAGCACACCCGCCGGCTCCTGACGCAGTTCGCCACCGTCGTTCGCGCCACCGTCAAGGGCAACATCCTGGTGGCGCTGGCGCAAGGCGCGCTGGGCAGCGTCGCTTTCTGGGTGCTGGGGCTGCCCGGCGCGATCCTGTGGGGCGCCGTGATGGCCCTGCTGTCGCTGCTGCCAGCCATCGGCGCCGCCCTGGTGTGGGGTCCGGTGGCGGCCTACTTCCTGTTCTCCGGCGAACTGGCCAAGGGCATCGGCCTGATGGTCTGGGGCGTGCTGGTGATCGGCCTGGTCGACAACGTGCTGCGACCCATGCTGGTCGGGAAAGACACGCGCATGCCCGACTACCTGGTGCTGGTCGCCACGCTGGGCGGTATCGTGGTGTTCGGGCTGAACGGCTTCGTGATCGGCCCGGTGATCGCGGCCGTCTTCCTGGTCAGCTGGGAGATGCTGTCCAGCGCCCGCCAGCAACCCACCCTGCCGTCACCGATGGCGTGACAGCGTAGGGTGTGCAGCTTGCTGCGCACCTTGCGGCCGCCGATGGTGCGCAGCAAGCTGCACACCCTACAGTGCAGCCGATGCCGTGACAGGCGCAGGGTCGGGCGCGCCCAAACCTGATGGTGATGCGGGCGCGCTCCTATTCGGAGCTGCTGGCGCGCCACCCTTCCGACCGTGCCGTGACCTGGTCGACGCCGCCCGCCGGGGGTGGCTGAATGCTGACGTCATCCCGCTGGCTCATCCGACGCGCCACGGCCGGGCTAGCGGCTACCTTGCGGGATGAACTGGTCCCGGGCGTCCTCGCTGTTGTGGCTGCCGCTGATCCTGACCGCCGGCAGCGACGGCCTGCTGCGCGTGCGTGACACGCCGGCGCCGGTGGCCGTCGCCGCTCTTGCCAAGCCGCCTTTGCCCAAGCCGGAAGCGCGCACCATCGACGGGCTGACCGGTCGCCTCCTGGTCGTGCCGGTGCAAGGCGTCCTCCGCGGCTCGCTGCAGGACACCTTCGCCGCCACCCGCGGCGGCGGCCGCAGCCACAAGGCGCTCGACATCATGGCGCCATGGGGCACGCCGGTGCTGGCCGCCGATGACGGGCGGCTGGAAAAGATCTCCAGCAACCGGGCCGGCGGCCTGTCGGCCTACCAGAGCGAGCCTTCCGGCCGCTTCATCTACTACTACGCGCACCTGGCCGGCTATGCGGACGGACTCAAGGAAGGCCAGATGCTGCACCGGGGGGATGTGATCGGCTACGTCGGCACCACCGGCAACGCTCCGGCCACGGCGCCGCACCTGCACTTCCAGGTGATGCTGCTCGAACAGAAGGGGCGCTGGTGGGGCGGCGAGGCCGTCAACCCGTATGCCGCGCTCGCGCAAGGCAACCTGCTGCTGGCCGCAGGGGCCGAAGGCCTCAGGAAATGATGTAGGCCCCGGCGCCCGTCGACAGCAGCTTGCCGTCGGCAGCGAGGAATTCCATGCGCGTGCTGGCCACGCGCGAGCCCAGGCGCAGCACTTCGGCGCGCAGCTCGAAATGGTCGCCGATGGCTGGCCGCAGGTAGTCGATGCGCAGGTCGATCGTCCCCAGCTTGGCGAAGCGCTGCAGCCGCTGCGCGGGCGATTCGTCCATGTGGCGGGCGCCGATGGCGGCCATGACCGCCAGCCCGGCCATCGCGTCGAGCCCGGCGCTCACGACACCGCCATGCAGCCGGTTGAACGCGTAGTGACCCACCAGGTCCTGCTTCATGTCGATGCGGCCCACCACGCGCTCCGGCCGCAGGCTGGTGATCTTCAATCCCAGCACGCTGTTGAACACGATCTTCTGCTCGAACATCTCGGACAAGCCGTGGACGAACTCCTCCTCGAACTCCAGGGGCAAGGCGGGGGGATGGCGTGTCATGCGGGGCATTGTCGGGTATGGGGACAGGCGGACGGACCGACGCTGGCGGGGACCGCAGGGTGTGCGGCTTGGCCGCGCACCACTGCCGGTGCCGGATGGTGCGCGGCCAAAGCCGCACACCCCTACGGGAGCAGTTCCAGGACCGCGGCGGCGAAAAGGCGCGGCAGCTCCTGCGGCATGTTGTGGCCCACGCCCGGCACCAGCCGGTGCGAGCGTGGGCCCGAGAAACGATGCGCGTGCACGGAGGCCTCGGCCGGCGGCCGGACCCCGTCGTCGAGGCCGTCGAAGGTGACGGTGGGAACCGAGATCACCGGCTGCGCCGCAAGCCGGCGTTCGATGTCCGCGTACGCCGGGTCGCCAGGCGCCAGTCCGTAGCGGTGCCGGTACGAATGGATCAACACGTCCACGAAGTCGGGGTTGTCGAAGGCGGCGGCCGAGCGCGCGAAGGTCGCGTCGTCGAACTTCCAGCTGGGCGACCACAGCTGCCAGAGCAGGCGTGTCAGGTCGCGCCTGTGCTGGGCCAGTCCGGAACGTCCGCGCTCCGAATGGAAGTAGTACTGGTACCAGAGGCTGCGCTCGTTGGCGGGCGTGTCCGGCTCCATCGCCCGGGCGATGTCCTGGATGTTGTAGCTGTTGAACGAGACCAGTCCTGCGCAGCGCTGCGGCCACAGCGCCGCGACTACGCACGCGGCGCGGCCGCCCCAGTCATAGCCCGCCAGCACCGCACGCGGCACCGCCAGCGCGTCCATCAGCGCCAGCAGGTCGGCGCCAAGGGCAGCCTGTTCGCCGGAACGCGGCGTGCGGTCATCGAGGAAGCGCGTGGGGCCGAAGCCCCGCAAGTACGGCACGATCACGCGGCATCCGGCCGCCGCCAGCACCGGCGCGACTTCGGCGTAGGCGTGGACGTCGTAGGGAAAGCCGTGCAGCAGGAACACCGGCGGTCCCGCGGCCGGCCCGGCCTCGTGGTACGCGACTTCGAGCACGCCGGCGACGATGTTCTTCAAGGGCCCTGGCGACTCCATGTCAAAGCCCCAGCTGCTTGGCCGCGAGGTCCTTCATGACCTCCTCGGCGCCGCCGCCGATCATCATCACCTTGACCTCGCGGTACAGGCGCTCGCTCTTCGTGCCCCGCATGTAACCCATGCCGCCGAGGATCTGCACGGCCTGGTCGGCGCAGAACTGCATCGTCTGCGTGCTGTGGTTCTTCAGCATGCAGACCTGCGCGATCAATTGCGGGTCCGATTCCAGTTTCCCGTCTTCGTCGGCCAGCGCGGTGGCCGCATTGAGCCAGGCTTCGGTCGAGTGGATGCGCATCTGCATGTCCACCAGCTTGTGCCGGACGACCTGCTTGTCGACCAGCGCGGCGCCGAAGGCCCGGCGGTCCCGCGCCCAGGACAGCGCCTCGTCATGGCAGGCCTGGGCGAAGCCGAGCGCCATGGCCGACATCGCCAGGCGCTCGCCGTTGAAGTTGCCCATGATCATCCTGAAGCCGCCGCCCTCCTCGCCCACCAGGTAGCGCGCCGGCACGCGCACGCCGTCGAAGCGCAACTGCGCGGTGTCGCTGCAATGCCAGCCCATCTTGTCGAGGCGGGTGCGGGACAGGCCCGCGGCATCACCGGGCACCACGATCAGCGAGATGCCGGCCGAGCCGCGAGCGCCGGCCTCGCCGGTGCGCACGGCAACGGTGATCCAGTCGGCCCGCACGCCCGAGGTGATGAACACCTTCTCGCCATCGATCACCCATTCGTCGCCTTCGCGCCGCGCCCTGGTCTTGAGCGCGGCGACATCCGAGCCCCCGCCAGTCTCCGTGATCGCCAGCGCCGCGATCTTCTCGCCGCGCAGCACCGAAGGGATCACCTCCTGCTGCAGCGCTGTCGTGCCGTGCCGCAGGACCGGCGGCAACCCGATGTTGTGCGAGAACAGGCCGGCCATCAGGCCGCCGCTGGCGCCCCAGCGGCTCATGGCCGCCGACAGCGCGTTGCGCACCGAATACGGCGCCGGCGTGCCACCGAGTTCTTCCGGGTAGCCCAGCCCCAGCACGCCCAGCGCCGCCACTTCGCGGTACAGCTCGCGCGGGAACTCGCCCGCTGCTTCCCATGCGGCCACGTTCGGCTCGACGCGGTCGCGCATGAAGCGGCGCACGCCGTTCGCCATCACTTCGAGGTTGAAGTCCAGGTCCTGGGTCATGCCGGCTCGAAGGTGATCAGCACGCGGGGTGGCGCGACCTGCTGGCCGGCATCGACATGGACGGTTCGGATCACCGCATCGCGCGGCGCGACGAGGCTGTGTTCCAGCTTCATGGATTCGATCACCAGCAAGGCTTGTCCTTTCATCACCAGTTCACCACCCGCCGCGTGCACCGCCACGACCTTGCCGTTGAAAGGCGCACGCATTTCGACGGAACCGCTGCCGGCATCGTCGGACTCGGGCGGTTCGAAGGAGGCGTCGGCGACGAACAGGTCCACCGTGCCGACTTGCACGTGCCAGTAACCGCCCGCCACCGACACCGCCCGGGCCTGCCCGGCAGCGATACCCTCTGCTTCGCACAAGGGCACGTCGAGCACCGCGCCGCGATGGCGCACGCGCAACGGGCGCACGAAGGGCGACGGCAATGCGGGCGCCGCACCCTGCGGCAACATGGCGCTCATTGCGGCCTCGGCGGCCACCCCCAGTTCCTCGTCTTCGAGTTCGCCGCGGAGCTCGTCGCCGTGGTCGACCAGGAAGGGGACCAGCGCCTGGCCGGCCGCGAACACCGGATGCCGCAGGCAAGCGGCGAGCAGGCGGCGGTTGGTGGGCACGCCCAGCAGTTGCAGCCGGTCCAGTGCCGTCGCCAGGTACTGGATCGCTTCCCCGCGGGTCGGCGCGCGCGCGATCAGCTTGCCCAGCATCGAGTCGTACCAGGCAGTGACTTGCAGGCCGGCGAAGATGGCATGGTCGAACCGCAGCGCGCCGCCGCCCCAGCCCTCGCCCGGGGAGGGCGGCAGGAAATGGGCGATGGTGCCGGTGTGCGGGACGAAGTGTTCGTCCTCGGCGCACAGGCGCACTTCGATCGCGTGGCCGTGCTGGGCGATCTCGGACTGGCGGCAGGGCAGGCGTTCGCCCGCGGCGATCCGCAGCTGCCACTCGACCAGGTCGTGCCCCGTCACCATCTCGGTCACCGGATGCTCCACCTGCAGCCGGGTATTCATTTCCATCAGGAAGAACTCCCCGGACTGCAGCAGGAATTCGACGGTGCCGGCGCCGACATAGCCGGCCGCGCGCGCCAGTTCGACGGCGCATTGCCCCATGCGCTCGCGCAGGGCGTGGTCCACGGCGGGACTGGGCGACTCCTCGATGATCTTCTGGTGGCGCCGCTGCACCGAGCAGTCGCGCTCGCCCAGGTGGATGCAGTTGCCGTGCATGTCGGCGAACACCTGGACCTCGACGTGGCGGGGCCGCAGCAGCGCCCGCTCCAGCAGCAGCTCGCCGTCGCCGAAGGCGGACAACGCCTCCGAGCGCGCCGAGTGCAGGGCGTCGCGCAAATCCGCCGCTTCGGTCACCAGGCGCATGCCACGGCCGCCGCCGCCGGCCGCCGCCTTCACCATCAAGGGGTAGCCGATGCGAGTCGCCTCGGCGGCAAAGCGCGCGTCCGACTGGTCGTCGCCCTGGTAGCCGGGCAGGCAGGGAATGTCGCGGGCCTGGGCCAGCTGCTTGGCGCGGGACTTGTTGCCCAGGTTGCGGATCGCCTCGGGCGGCGGTCCTATCCAGGTCAGGCCGGCGTCGCACACCGCCTGCGCGAATTCCGCGTTCTCGCTCAGGAAGCCATAGCCCGGATGGATCGCGTCGGCACGCGTGGAACGGGCGGCGGCCAGGATCTTCGCCACGCGCAGGTAGGAGTCCCCGGACGCCTTGCCGCCGAGCGGATGCGCCAGCGTGGCCTCCTGCACGTGCAAGGCTTGCGCGTCCGCTTCGGAATAGACGGCGACCGTTTCGATGCCGAGCCGGTGCGCCGTGCGGATCACCCGCCGCGCGATTTCCCCGCGGTTGGCGATGAGCAGGCGCCGGATCGCCATCACTGCGCGCCCGGCCGCTTGGCGATGCCCATCAGGCGCGCCACGATGCCCATCATCACTTCGTCGGCACCGCCACCGATGGAGGCCAGCCGGCCGTCGCGGTACATCCGGGACACCTTGTTCTCCCAGGTGTAGCCCATGCCGCCCCAGAACTGCAGGCAGGTGTCCGGCACGATGCGATTGAGCCGGCCCGCCTTGAGCTTGGCCATGGAAGCGAGTTCGATCACGTCCTGCCCCTGCACATACAGGTCGCAGGCGCGATAGGTCAGCGCGCGCAGCGCCTCCACCTCCGTCTTGAGCTCCGCCAGCTTGAACTGCACCCACTGCTGGTCGGCCAGCGTGGCGCCGAACAGCTTGCGCTGCTGCGCCCAATCGACGGTCCACTGGATGCAGTTGGTCAGCGACTGCAGGCAGCTGGCCGCCGCCCACAGGCGCTCTTCCTGGAACTGCTGCATCTGGTAGATGAAGCCCTGGCCTTCGGCCCCGATCCGGTAGCGCTGCGGCACCCGCACCTCGTCGAAGTAGATCAGCCCGGTGTCGCTGGAGTTCATGCCGATCTTGCGGATCTTCCTGGCCACCTCGATGCCGGGCCGCAGCTTGCCCTTGTCGCGCATCGGCACGATGACGAGGCTCTTGTTCTTGTGCGGGCTCTGGCCGGCGCCGGCCTCGCCCGTGTTCACCAGCATGCACATCCAGTCGGCCTGCAGGCTGTTGGTGATCCACATCTTCTGGCC
>JAQGMY010000325.1 GCA_028292105.1 Ramlibacter sp. | reverse complement strand
TGTCGACCGTGCTCGGGCCCATCATCCGCATCCGCAAGGAAGAACTCGCCTGACGGCCAAAGCCATGCTGTACCTCTCCACGCGCGGCCATCCGGATCGCAAGCACTTCTGCGAAATCCTGCTCGAGGGCCTGGCGCCCGACGGCGGCCTGTACCTGCCCGAGCACTATCCACAAGTCGACGCCGGCACGCTGCAGAAGTGGCGCACGCTGCCGTACCACGAGCTGGCGTTCGAGATCCTCTCGCTCTACATCGACGACATCCCGGCCGATGACCTGCGGGCGCTCTGCCGCAAGACCTATACGCCCGAGGTGTTCGGCTCGCGCGCGATCGTTCCGCTGAAGAAGCTGGAGGAGGGTGTGTTCCTCGAGGGCTTGTCCAACGGCCCGACGCTTGCCTTCAAGGACATGGCGATGCAGCTGCTGGGCAACCTGTTCGAGTACGAACTGGCGCGCCGCGGCGAAGAGCTCAACATCCTCGGCGCGACCTCGGGCGACACGGGCAGCGCCGCGGAATACGCGATGCGCGGCAAGCAGGGCGTGCGGGTCTTCATGACCTCGCCCAAGGGCCGCATGAGCCCGTTCCAGCAGGCGCAGATGTTCAGCCTGCAGGACGCGAACATCCACAACCTGGCCATCGAAGGCGTGTTCGACGACTGCCAAGACATCGTCAAGGCCGTCTCCAGCGACCTGGCATTCAAGCGCAAGTACCGCATCGGCACGGTCAATTCCATCAACTGGGCCCGGCTGGTCGCGCAGGTGGTGTATTACTTCGCCGGCTACTTCCAGGCGACGTCGTCGGGCACGCAGAAGGTCAGCTTCGCAGTGCCTTCGGGCAACTTCGGCAACATCTGCGCCGGCCACGTCGCCCGCATGATGGGACTGCCGATCGCGCAACTGGTGCTCGCGACCAACGAGAACGACGTGCTCGACGAGTTCTTCCGCACGGGCGTCTACCGCGTGCGCGCCAGCAAGGACACCTACGAGACCTCCAGTCCTTCCATGGACATCTCCAAGGCCAGCAACTTCGAGCGCTTCGTGTTCGACCTGCTCGAGCGCGACGGCGCCAAGGTTCGCTACCTGTTCTCGGAGGAAATCGCCGCCAAGGGCTGCTTCGACCTGTCGGGCGACGTGGCCCGCGCGCGCGCGCAATACGGCTTCGTCTCGGGCCGCAGCAACCATGCCGACCGGGTCGCGACGATCCGGGACACGCACCGGCGTTTCGGCACCACGATCGATACCCACACGGCCGACGGACTGAAGGTGGCGCGCGAGCACCTGCAGCCGGGCGTTCCCATGATCGTGCTGGAGACGGCGCTGCCGATCAAGTTCGCCGCGACCATCGTCGAAGCGCTGGGGCACGAGCCGGAGCGGCCGGCCAGGTTCGCCGGCATCGAGGCACTACCCAAGCGCGTGACCGTCCTGCCCGCGGATGCCGCCCGGGTGAAGGACTTCATCGCGGCGCACTGCGCATGAAGGTCGTCGGCTTTTCCGGCTTCTCCGGAGCGGGCAAGACCCACCTGGTCGAGCGGCTGATCCCGGCACTCAAGCTGCGCGGGCTGCGCGTGTCGGTCGTCAAGCACGCGCACCACGACTTCGACATCGACCATCCCGGCAAGGACACCTGGCGGCACCGCGAGGCGGGTGCGCTGGAAGTCATCGTCGCTTCGGACCGGCGGCTGGCGTTGATGCGCGAATTCGAGCAGCCGGCGAAATTGACCGTGCACCAGCTGCTCGCCGAGCTGTACGACGGCGTCGACTGGGTGCTGGTGGAGGGCTTCAAGGGCAGCAACCTGCTGAAGATGGAAGTCTGGCGCGGTGCGGCCGGCAAGCCGGCGCGCTATCCGGACGACGACTTCATCGTCGCCATCGCCACCGATTCGCCGGACCAGCTGCCGCAGGCGACGCTGCGCCCGGTGCTGGACCTGAACCAGGCTGATGAAATCGCCCAATGGCTGGTCGACAACGGCCACCGCTTCGACTACGACGCGGACAGGTACTGAGGCGAGAGCTGGCGCGGCCGCAGCCGGTCGGTGACGGCCAGGAAGGCGTTCAGCGCCGGATTCGGGTTGGCAGGATTCCAGGCCAGCGCCAGGGGATAGCGGATCGTCGCATTCCCCTTGCGCAGCTGCAGATAGCTCACGTTCTCCATCACGACGGCGCTCATGGCCTTGGGCACCAGCGCGACGCCCAGGCCGCCGGCAACCAGCGCCAGGATGGCCTGCATCTGCGAAGCCGTCTGCACGGAGCGCGGGATGAAGCCGCAATCCTGGCAAGCCGCCATCACGACGTTTTCGAAGCCGGGACCTTCCTTGACCGGGAAGCCGACGAAGGGCTCGTCCGCCAGGTCTTTCAGCTGCACCCGTTTCAGGCCGGCCAGCGGGTGCATCCCCGGCACCGCCAGCACCAGTTCCTCCTCGCTGAACGCCTGCACGCGCAGCTCCCGGCTCTCCTGCAGCGGCGGCACCACGATGCCGACGTCGACGCTGCCCTGCGCCAGGCCGGCGAGCTGGTGCGCGCTGGTCTCGCCGCGCAGGATCAGCTTGACGTCCGCATGGTCCTTGCGGAACGCCCGCAGCAGGCGCGGCACCACGTCGATGCCCGCGCTGGGCACGAACGACAGCCGCAGCGTCCCGACCTTGCCGCTGGCGGCGCGCTGCGCGATCTCGACAGCCAGGTTCGCGTGCGCCAGGGTACGGCGCGCCTCGAGCAGGAAGGCCTCGCCGGCGGGCGTCAGCTTCACCCCGTGCCGATTGCGGTCCAGCAGCTGCACGCCGATGTCCGCCTCCAGCCGCTGCACCGCCACGCTCAGCGGCGGTTGCGAGACGTGCAGGCGCTCGGCGGCGCGCCGGAAGCTGCGCTCCTCGGCGACGGCAACGAACTGGCGGAGCTGGCGCAGGTCCATCACCCATTCTATGCAGGGATGCGCTGGTGATTCGCGGCCGCTATCACCACCGCGTCCGAAGGTATTGGACGCCAGCCCCGGCGCCCCGCAGGATGGGGCCCGGCCAAGCCAGGTCCGCAGGAACAAGCATGCAGGCGTCGCTGCTCGAAGAGATCAATCCCGTCCCCAATCCCTACCCGATCCGGTTCGCCACGGAGTACCCGGAGGTGCTGCGGCTTTGCCAGCAGGCGCGTGAACTTGCCTGGGACCCGTCGGGGATCGACTTCAGCGACCTGCAGGACGCGGACATTCCGGACGAAGTGCGCCTTGCCGGTGGCGAGTGGTGGAGCCTGCGCGCGTGGATGGAGCACGGGGCCTTGCCGTATGGCGCCGAGCGCCTGCGCGACGCGATCTTTGCCCACCAGCCGCTCGAGATCAAGCAGCACATCACCAATTTCATCGTGGAAGAACTGCGGCACCACGACGCTTCGGTGCGGGTGGCGCAGGCGCTCGGCGGCTACCAGACCGAGCCGCACGCCGACTACTTCAGGGCCGTGATCCCGCGCTTCCATGACGAGCGCGACGAGAAGGCGATGAGCTTTTTCGCCGGGCTGGCCGTCAACACCCTGTTCGAGCAGCTCTCCGGCGAGTTGCTGCAGGCGCGCTACGAGAACGCGCGTTTCCAGTCGATCCGCACGGCCTGCCAGCTGATCCTGCGCGACGAGGCGCGGCACATCCAGTTCGGCCGCATCATCATGCGGCGCTTCTTCACGCACCT
>JAQGMY010000436.1 GCA_028292105.1 Ramlibacter sp. | reverse complement strand
GCGCGCGCCGCCTGCACGACCAGGACAAGAGCGGCTGGCTGCAGTTGATCTGGCTGATCCCGTTCGTGGGCTGGGCCGTGATGATCTACTTCATGGTGCAACCCACCGGGCCGGCCAACAGGTACGGCGATGGTCCGGCGCTGCCCGCGGCCGATGTGGCGCCGTTGCCGCCCGGGGCGGTCTGATCAGTAGGTGACGGTCAGTGTGCGGCTGTCGGTGCCCGTGCAAGTGGCGGCACCGCAGCGTCCGGCCTGCCCTGGGTCCACGCTGATGTTCACTGTGTAGCCCTGGGCTACGGCTGTTCCTGTGGCCGCCGTGGTACTGAGGGTGAGCCCATACGCCAGCTCCACCGTCGGTATCACGCTGCGTGGCCGGTCGATGGCGATCGTGTACGTCGTGCCCTGCGTGCAGGTCAGCGCGAAATTGCTGGCCCCTGTCACGGCCGCGGCTGAAAACGCGGGGTAAGCGACGCTGATCGCGGTCGGCGGCGTGCTGAAGCGACAAGCGCGTGGAATGCTGATGGCGATGCCGATCGTCGTCGTGCCGAGAATCGCGCCTGTCTCGTTGGCGAGGCGCAGGGTCACGGGCAGGGTGTCCACATACACGCCTGCCGGCCGGACCTGGGAGAGCGCGACGCGAAAGTAGAAGTTGTAGGTGACTGAGACCGTCGCACCCCCGTTGCCGAAGTCCAGCCGGTCCGTCACGCCGCCGTTGGCGGTGGACGTCGCAGCCGCGGACCCGGTGTCCGTCCAGATGCCGCTTGCATATGTGCGATGCGCCACCGTATACGCCAAGGTGCTGACCCCCGCTTCCTGGGTGACGGTGCGGCCCGCCGCCGGCTGCGCCATTCCGATCCAGATGCTGGGCTTGCGCGGATCGATGTTGGGGTCGCGGTTGCACGTGACCGTCAGGTTGCCTTGCATGTCGAGATTGGCGGTGGTCGTGTAGATGCCTTTCACCGGGTTCGGATTCGCCGTGACGGTGCAGGTGGTCGCGCTCCACGCAGGCAACCCGAACAGCAGGGCCAGCGGGATCAACGTCTTGATCAGCAGGATCTTCACCGCGTCACTCCGGAACAGCGCACCGGGCCGACGCGCGAAATTTCCTCCTGCGCGCCGCGCGGCAACGGCACGTCCAGCTGGCAACGGGCATCGCGCCAGCGCATGAACAGCCGGTTGTTGTCCACCTTCAGCCCCGTCACGTAAGCCTCACCTCGACGCGCTACGTAGAACACCCGATCTTCCCCTTCGATGTGGACCGTCGCTCCCGCTGGCGCCACATCGCCGTCATCGAGACTGATGTGGATCAGCGCGGCACGGCCGCCGCGTACCCGGAAATCGACCTTGGCCACCGATCGCCAGGGAGGCACCGCTTCCACTTCGATCGAATCGATTTCGGCGGAAACCGGCAGGTCGTTGGCGTCCAGGCGGATCGGGTTCTTCTGGTACGCCGCAAGGCGGTTC
The DNA here is from genome assembly GCA_028292105.1 of Ramlibacter sp. Classification (GTDB taxonomy): domain Bacteria; phylum Pseudomonadota; class Gammaproteobacteria; order Burkholderiales; family Burkholderiaceae_C; genus Ramlibacter. The sequence continues at coordinate 4,370 of JAQGMY010000436.1, read as the reverse complement.
ACCAGCGCAATGCCGCCTGCGTCGGTGCGGCCCATCTGCGCTGCCCCAAGGCCCACTCCCACCTCCGGGTAGCCAGTAACTTCGACCAGGGCCGCGCTACCGTCGAAGCGGGGAAGCGCGAACAACCGGTTCTGTGTCCACAGCGCCCCGCCGGTAGCGGCGAATCGCATGTCGGTCGTCCGCTGTGTCGCGCTGAGCTCACCACTGAACACCCCGTACGGGGAGATGTAGTACGCGCCGCCCTCCGCCCTCGCCTCGTGCTGGTGCGCTGCGATGGCCCTCCAGGCCCAGCCCGTCGGGGCCGATGGGCTGTGGCTCACGGAGCTATAGAACTCGGTGCTCGATCCCTGCACCTGCAGCGAGGTGGACGTGCTGGTCTGTTTGTCCAGCGGGACCGTCAACACGGCTCCGATCGTATGGCCTTTCACGCTGCCGCGGGCGAAGCTCGCAAACGTATTCAGTTGCCAGTTTGCCCGCACGGTCGTGGAGTAGTTGAGCGAATAGGTCGCAACCGGCGCCCGGTCGTATGTGCTCTGCACCGCAAGGGCGAGACCGACTCGACCCCAGCTCGCGGTGTAGCTGGCCTGCGCCGCGGCTTGCAGGCGGGGCGGCAAGGAAGCAAGGTCCTCGCCGAGGCTGCGAAAGTTGCGCGAGCTGCCCTCAAGGGTGGCCGCGAGGCTGGTCTGCACGCCAGGACGCTCGACTCCCAGCAACCAGTGATGGCCGCCACCCACTGCATCATCGCGGCCGACCATGGCGCCGGCGCGCGTCAGCCAGTTGGCGCCGATGGCGTGAACGGCAGCCAGGCCAAGCGCGCTGCGGGTGCGGGATAGTTCGAGCCGGCCTTCCGCCGTGCTGGTGGCGGACAAGCCGCGCCGCAGCATGCCACTTGCGAAGGGTTCGCCGTAGTGTGCGCTGTCGGTTCCCAGGTCGAGTCGCAACTTGCCCACTTCCACGCTCCAGTCGTTGGTGCCGCTGGCAAGCAGGTCCGCCGTGACCAGGAAGGGCTGCGTGATCAGCGTCTCACGTCCGAGGATGTCGCGCACGCGGACCGTGACGTCGCCGTTGCCGCTCAGCGTCGGCAGGTTGTCCAGCGTAAAGGGACCCGCCGGCAGGTTGCTCGTCTGCCGGAGCACGTCGTTCACATACAGCTGCACCGTCGACGGTGTGCTGGTTTGGCCTGCGATCAGGGGAATGGGCTGGCGGTTGATGTAGGGCGCCAGGCCGAAGTTGGTGCCGAACTGGAGTCCGCCGAAATAGGCGGGCCGTCCGAGCAGGCCGGTGCGGAAAACCGAATCACCAGCGGTGAAGGTATACCCGGAATCCGGCAGATCGCGCCGGTAGCTGGTGTCCAGGCGCAGCAGGGAGCGATCCGCGGACGTCGCCAGGTTGCGTCCGACGAAAGTCTGGGTGAGCACGCCCCAGGAGCCGGACCAGCCCAGTTCACCGAGCAGGCCGAGGCCGCTCGCGGATGTCGCTCCCGAGGTGCGGTTGTACGTCAGGTCATAGTTGAGGAACGCCGCGGGCACTACGGGTGTGCGGGGGAGGACGGAGCTCTGCTCCCGTGTCAGTCGGGTCGCGGCGAACGATCCGGCTGCCACCGTCAGTTCCAGAGTGGCGGTTTCGCTGTCCAGCCGGGCGGACAGTCCCGGCACGGCGGCCACGGGGAAGTGCCGGAACCCCCGGTAGTCGATCACCGGTGCGTCCGGCCGAACCTGGAGCCGCCACGCGGTGAACGCTTCGACCGGTGCATAGAGAACGCCGTCGCGGCTGACGATGGGCCAGATGCCGCCCGAGCCACCATTCACCGTGACTTCCACCGGCAGCACTCGCTCGCCGGTTTCGGTGGCCGCAGGTTGCGTTGCGGCGGGCGTGGAACTGAAGAAGGTGCACGCCACCGCTGTGATCCGCAGGAGGGAGGGGAGAAGGTGTCTGGGCCGCCTACTCCGGCAACTGGACATCGAAGACCTGCTTCGAGCCGTCATCCTGTGTCACCTGCAGCTTGGCCGGCCCGCCCGGCACGCGGGCGCCGCCGCTGGCCAGTTCGAAGCTGCGCTTCACGTTGGGCAGGATGTAGCCGCCCTTGATGTCGGTGGACACGAGAGTGTTGCCGGAGGGTGTGGACAAGGTCAGGGAGGCGGGTTGCGCGTAGGCCTTGCCCTGGTTCTCGCAGGTGGCGAGCACCGTCGTGGGGTTGGAGCGCGTGGCCGTGCAGGTCAACGCGCGTTTGGCGCTGCCTGGCGTGATGAAGACGGGCAGCGAGAACGCCAGCGCCACCTGGATCTGCACACCGGCGTCGGCCTGGCTGGCCGCTTCGGGGACTTCCCGCACGATCAGCCGATAAGTCTGCTGGTCTGCGGCGGTGAGGGGCCTGAGGTTGGCCAGCCGCACGACCTGCCGTGCGCCGGGCGCCAGCCGGAGGATGGGCGGCGCCAGCACCAGGTCGTCGGTGGGGACCAGTTCGTCCGTGCCGTCCGGTTTCTGTTTCCACAGGAAGATTTCCGCCTGCATGACGAGTGCGGTGTCCCCCTCGTTCACCACCGTCACACCGGTGGCGCGCTCGCGCGACTCCATGAAGATGCGCACGGGACTCACCGAGAACGAGCCGGCGACCGCGCTGCTGGTGGCTATCGCCCACGCGGCAGATGCGAGAAAGAGGGCCTTACCGCAACTCTGGATTTGGGACATAGATCACCATGCGACCGTCAGCTCGACGTAATCCTTATTATCAAGCTGAACAATGCGCCAGCTGGTGATCTTCGCGCCGTCGCTGTACACCGGGAGAGGCTCCACAGCAACACCAAAGGCAGGAATGGCGCCGACGCGCTGGAAGTAGGACGTGCCCGGAGCTGCTATGAGGCGATGCGCCCCCGTGCCGCAAGACACCCCCACGGCGGGCGAATTCGTTCGAACTCCGCAAACTCCCGAGGAGGAAGCGAGCTTCACGCTGACCGTGACATTGGCCGTGAATTGGCCCGCTTGCACGGGCGGCAGCACCGGCATGCTCAAGACCACGGCCGCCACAGCTGCTCGAAGCAGGCCCGACAGCACGAACGCCCGGATGCGTTCCATCGCGGCGGGCCTCAGCGCGCCGACTGACAACATGGTTGCGCTTAGAACGTGAGTGTCAGCTGGCGGCTCGCGCTGGCCACGGCGGCAGTGGCGCCTGCCTGCCCTGCTGGCATCGAACCACTGAGCGTATACGTGATCTGGTCGCCGCTGCCGATGCCCGTCGTGGTCGCAGCGCTGCCTGCAAGCGGCGTGCCTCCCGTGACGCTCAACGAGTACTGCAGGCCGGCGACGGTGCCCAGGTTGGTCGCCCCATCCCAGGCTACCGTAGGACTCCCGCCGAAGCCGCGCGTGCATTCCACGACGAAGGTCTGGGGCGTGGTGGGGGTCTGTGCCGTGGTCTGGAAGGCGGTGTAGGTGCCGAAGTCCACGGCCAGGGATGTGGGTGCGGCCGTGTTCCAGCGGCACTTGGCGGTCAAGGTCACGGACACGGTGACGCTGGAGCTGCTGAGCAGCGCCTGGGCCGAGGCGCTGGGCGCCAGGGCGGCTGCGAGGGTTGCCAAAGCGATGGCACGGACAAAGGTCAGAGAATTCATCGTCAACGACTCCTATAAGGAAATCACTTAGTGAAATGGAGGTAAATACCTAGCTCTTGGTGGAGTGAACTTTAGTGGCTGCCTCCTCCATTTGCAACAAAAAACACAATGGAAATCAACGACTTGCGACCGAAAAGCGGGCACGTTCGTGAGATTCGCCACAAATATGGTTCAGTCAGAAAGAACGGCTCACAGGGCGTCGGATAAACGGTTTGTCACATCTGACTGACGGAGCGACCAGAAAGGCGGCCCAAAGCGACCCCTAACGCTGCTCTAACTCTCCCCTCCTAAGCTCCGCACGCTGCCCTAAAGGACGACCCATGTACGAATCCCTGCACCGCCTTGCCCTCGCTGCCGTGTTCGGCGTCGGCATGGCGACCCTCGTCGGGCTGAACCAGGTCAGCGGCCACGCGCTGGCAGACCAGCACCGGCAGGTCATGCTGGCGCTGGTGGCCGCCGCCTTGATGCTGGCGCCGTGGCTGCGCCAGCTCCGGTGGCCGGCCATCGCGGCCGCACTCGCTTCGAAGACGGCCCTGTTGGCACTCTTCTGGAGCGAAGCCGGTGTGGCCGCGCTCGGCACGTCCCTGGCAGAACTGGTGCAGGTCCTGGCGCTGCTGGCCGCGGGCGTCGTGCTGTTGCTCGAGGCCCGCATTGAAGCCCGATGGGACGGCGTGCTACCTTTGCGGCAGGAGGGCTGAATGCGTGTCCTGCTGGTCGAAGACGACGAGATGATTGGCCACAGCCTGCGCGAGGCGCTGTCTGCGC
>JAQGMY010000313.1 GCA_028292105.1 Ramlibacter sp. | reverse complement strand
CGAAAGGCACGTCCAGCATGCGGGCCAGCGTCTGCGCCAGCAGCGTCTTGCCGCTGCCGGTGGGGCCGATCAGGAGGATGTTGCTCTTGGTGAGCTCGACGTCGTCCTTCTTGGCCTTTTCCTTGTGGCGCAGGCGCTTGTAGTGGTTGTAGACGGCGACCGAGAGCGCGCGCTTGGCCGGTTCCTGCCCGATCACGTAGTTGTCGAGATTGGCCTTGATTTCGGCCGGCGTCGGCAGGTCGCCGCGCGCTTCGCGCTGTTCGTCACCCGCCGGCAGTTCGTCGCGGATGATTTCGTTGCACAGGTCGATGCACTCGTCGCAGATGAAGACCGACGGTCCCGCGATCAGTTTCTTGACCTCGTGCTGGCTCTTCCCGCAGAACGAGCAGTAAAGCGTTTTCTCGCTGGAGGAGCCTTTTCGGTCGGCCATGCGTGCGTGCCTCAGTAACTTGATTCAATGATAACCATACAACAAACGGCGCCCCCGGTTGCCCGGTGAGCGCCGTTGCTGGACTGCAACCGCGGTGTGGCGGGGCTCAGGGACGTTTTGCAATGACCTGGTCGACCAGGCCGTAGGCTTTCGCCTCATCCGCTTCGAGGAAGTAGTCGCGATCGGTGTCGCGTTCGATCTTTTCCAGCGGCTGGCCGGTGCGCTCCGCCAGGATGCGGTTCAGGGCCGCCTTGGTCTTCAGGATGTCGCGGGCGTGGATCTCGATGTCCGTCGCCTGGCCCTGCATGCCGCCCAGCGGCTGGTGGATCATGATCTTGGAATTGGGCAGGGAAAAACGCTTGCCCTTTTCGCCCGCCGCCAGCAGGAACGCGCCCATCGACGCGGCCATGCCGGTGCACAGGGTGGACACCGCCGGCTTGATGAAATTCATCGTGTCGAAGATGGCCATGCCGGCGCTGACGCTGCCACCCGGCGAGTTGATGTAAAGCGAGATGTCCTTGTCAGGATTCTCGCTCTCCAGGAACAGCAGCTGGGCGACCACCAGGTTGGCGGTCTGGTCGTTCACGGGACCGACCATGAAGATCACCCGTTCGCGCAGCAGGCGGGAAAAGATGTCGTAGGACCGCTCGCCGCGGCCGGATTGCTCGATGACGATCGGCACCAGGCCTAGGGCCTGGGTATCAAGTGCGCTCATGGGGTTCGCTCCGTTGTCTTGGCTGTACTTTAGCCTGAATGGAGTTGGGGCCTGGCTGGCCTTTGACAAGACCCGCCAAGCCCCTGATTCGTAGGGTGTGCAGCTTTGCTGCGCACCGCGGCGGCCGCGAGGTACGCAGCCAAGCTGCACACCCTACCAGGCGACTCGCGGAAGATTACGCCTGCTGGCCCATCAGCTCGTCGAATTCGATCTTCTTCTCGACGGTCTTCGCCTTCGAGAGGATGTATTCGGTGACGTTGTTCTCGATCACGATGGCTTCCACCTCGGCCATGCGGCGGTTGTCGCCGTAGTACCAGCGCACCACGTCGGCCGGGCGCTCGTAGCTGGCCGCCAGTTCGTCGATGTGCTGCTTGATCTGTTCCGGCTTGGCTTCCAGGCCGTTGGCGCGCACCAGTTCGGCCACCACCAGGCCCAGGCGCACGCGGCGCTCGGCTTGCGGACGCACGATGTCCTCGGGGATCGGCAGCTTCTCCACGTCCTTCAGGCCGCGTTGCTTGAGCTCCGCGCGCTGCGCTTCGATCAGGCGGTCGATCTCGTTTTGCACGATCGACTTGGGCAGGTCCAGTTCGGACCTGGACACCAGCGCGTCCATGGCGGCCTGCTTGTTCCTGGCCAGCAGGCGGAACTTGACCTCGCGCTCCAGGTTCTTGCGGATGTCGGCGCGCAGGCCGTCGATCGTGCCTTCCTGGATGCCCAGCGACTTGGCGAAGGCCTCGTTGACTTCCGGCAGGTTGGAGGACTCGATCTTCTTCACGGTGACCATGAAGTCGGCGGTCTTGCCGGCCACGTCCTTGCCGTGATAGTCCGCCGGGAAGGCGAGCGGGAAGGTCTTGCTCTCGCCGGCCTTCATGCCGCGCACGGATTCGTCGAACTCCTTGAGCATCTGGCCTTCGCCGACCATGAACTGGAAGTCCTCGGCCTTGCCGCCCTCGAAGGGCTCGCCGTCGATCTTGCCTTCGAAGTCCACCGTGACGCGGTCGCCTTCCACCACGCCGGCGTCGGCCGGGCGCTGGGCGAAGGTGCGGCGCTGCTTGCGCAGGATGTCCAGCGTGCGGTCGATGGCAGCGTCGCTGACCTCGGTGCTGGTCTTCTCGACCTCGGCTTCCGACAGGTCGCCGATCTTCACGTCCGGGTACACCTCGAACACCGCGTCGAAGGTCAGCTCGCCCTCGGGGGCGCCTTCCTTCTCGGTGATCTTCGGCTGGCCTGCCACGCGCAGCTTGGCTTCGTTGGCGGCGGCGGCGAAGGCTTCGCCGACCTTGTCGTTCATGACCTCGTACTGCACCGAGTAGCCGTAACGCTGCGCCACGACCGACATGGGCACCTTGCCGGGGCGGAAGCCGTCCATCTTGACGGTGCGCGCCAGCTTCTTCAGGCGGGAGTCCACCTCGGACTGGATGGCGCCGACGGGGAGCGTCAGCGTCATCTTGCGTTCCAGCTTGTCTAGGGTTTCAACGGTCACGGACATGGTCTATCTCTGTTGGGAAGAAGGTGTGGTGCGCGGGGGGGGACTCGAACCCCCACACCATTGCTGGCGTCAGGACCTAAACCTGGTGCGTCTACCAATTTCGCCACCCGCGCTGGTCACTGGAAAGGGAAAGCGGGCCGCCAGGAGAACCAGGCAGCCCGCTCGAATCCGGTCAACAGGTGATTTTACCGCAGTCCGGAAGCCGGACAGCCGGACGCGGAGCTCGCAGAGGTTTCTGCGCCCGCATGTTGGTCTTCAGGCGGCGCCCGGCTCTCGCTTGACCCGGAACCAGGCCGCGTACATCGCCGGCAGCGCCAGCAGCGTCAGCACGGTCGCGACGATCAGGCCGCCCATGATGGCGACGGCCATCGGGCCCCAGAACACCGACCGCGACAGCGGGATCATCGCCAGCACCGCGGCCGCGGCCGTCAGGACGATGGGACGCAGCCGGCGCACGGCCGACTCCACGATCGCCGTCCACGCCGGCACGCCGCGCGCGCGGTCCTGCTCGATCTGGTCGATCAGGATCACCGAGTTGCGCTGGATCATGCCCATCAGGGCGATCACGCCCAGGAGAGCCACGAAACCGAACGGCCGGTTCAACAGCAGCAGCGCCGCGGCCACGCCGGCGATGCCCAGCGGACCGGTGAGGAACACCAGCATCGCGCGGCTGAAGCTGTGCAGTTGCAGCATCAGCAGGGTGAAGGTGATGAACAGCATGATCGGCACGCCGGCCGAGATCGACGACGAGCCCTTGCCGCTCTCCTCCACCGTGCCCGCCACCTTGATCCGGTAGCCGGCGGGCCACCTGGCCTCCAGCGCCCGCAGCCTGGGCAGCAGTTCCTCGGTGACGGTGGCGCCCTGCAGGCCTTCGATGACATCGCCCTGCACCGTGATGGCGTAGCTGCGCCCTTCGCGCCACATCACGCCCGGCTCCCAGGCGAACACCGGCTTGGCGATCTGCGTGAGCGGGATCGACTTGCCGGATGCCGTGGGCAGGTAGGCGTTGCCGATGTCGGTGATGGCGCTGCGTTCATCGAGCGGCTGGCGCAGCACGATGTCGATCAGCTTGTCGCCTTCACGGTACTGGCCGATGTTGGTGCCGGCCAGGATCGTCCGGCTGGCTTGCGCGATCGACTGGCTGGTGACGCCGAGCGCGCGCGCCTTGGCCTGGTCCACTTCGAGGCGCAGCACCTTGACGGATTCGTTCCAGTTGTCGTTGACGCCACGGGTGTTGGGACTGGCGCGCATCACCGCCTTCACTTCGTCGGCCTTCTCGCGCAGCAGCTGCGGCTCGGCACCGACCACGCGGAACTGCACCGGGTAAGGCACCGGCGGCCCGTTGGGCAGCAGCTTCACCCGCGCGCGCACTTCCGGGAACTCCTGCGCCATCAGCGCCGGCAGCTTGGCGCGCAGCGACTCCCGGGTGGCCAGGTCCTTCGGCTGGATGATCAGTTGCGCCACGTTGGGCTGCGGAAAGATCTGGTCCAGCGGCAGGTAGAAGCGCGGCACGCCCGATCCCACCCAGCTGGTGACCGTGGTGACGCCGTCGGTGTGCAGCAGGCGCTGCTCCAGCCGCTTGGTCACGTCCTCGGTGGCACTGAAGGCGGTGCCCTCGGGCGACCAGATGTCGACCAGGATCTCCGGCCGGCTCGAATCGGGGAAGAACTGCTGCTGCACGCTGCCCATGCCGACGATGCCGAGCGCGAAGGTCAGCAGCGTCGCGCCTATCGTGATCCAGCGGTGCTGCACGCACCAGTCCACCAGCCGGCGGAAGCCGCGGTAGAACGGGGTGTCGAAATGCTCGTGGTGGTCGGCGCTGCCGCCCGGCGTGACGGGCTTGGCCTTCAAAATCAGCGTGCCGAGGTAGGGCACGAAATACACCGACACCAGCCAGGACAGCACCAGCGCGATCACCGTCACGGCGAAGATCGCGAACGTGTATTCACCGACCGTGGAACGCGCCATGCCGATCGGCAGGAAGCCGGCGGCGGTGATCAGCGTGCCGGTGAGCATCGGCATCGCGGTGACCTCGTAGGCGAAGGTGGCGGCGCGGACCTTGTCGTAGCCCTCCTCCATCTTTCGCACCATCATCTCCACCGCGATGATGGCGTCGTCCACCAGCAGGCCCAGCGCGATGATCAGCGAACCCAGCGAGATCTTGTGCAGGCCTATGCCCCAGTAGTCCATGGCCAGGAAGGTGACGGCCAGCACCAGCGGAATGGTGATTCCCACCACCAGCCCGGGACGCATGTCGATGGACCAGCGCTTCCAGAAAGGCAGCGTCGCCGCACCGGCGCGCTTGTGCAGCCCGAGGGCGATGAAGCTGACCGCCAGCACGATCACCACCGCCTCGACCAGCGTGCTGACGAATTCGTTGACCGAGGAAGCCACCGACTTCGGCTGGTCCTGCACCTGCACCAGGCGGATGCCGGCCGGCAGGTTGTCGTCGATGCGGCCGGTGGCGGCCTTGAGCGAATGACCGAGCTGGATGATGTCGCCGCCCTTGGCCATGGAGACGCCCAGCGCGATCACTTCCCTGCCCTGGTGGCGCACCTTCACCTGCGGCGGGTCGACGTAGCCGCGCTTGATCTCGGCGATGTCGCCCAGGCGCAGCTGGTTGCCCGAGCTGCCGCGGATCGGCATCGCGCGCAGCTGCTCCACGGCTTCGAACTGGCCGCCCACGCGGACCTGCACCACGTCGACCGGTGTCTGCACGGCGCCGGCAGACTCCACCGCGTTCTGCTGCCCGAGCTGCGCCAGGATCTGGTTCAGGTCCAGCCCGAGCTGGGCCAGGCGCTTTTGCGAGATCTCGACATAGAGCTTCTCGTCCTGCGCCCCGAACAGTTCCACCTTCGCGACGTCGGGCACCCGCAGCAACTGCTGGCGCACGTCGTCGGCGAAAGTCTTCACCTCCGCGTAGTCGAAGCCCTTGTCGGCCTCCAGCGCGTAGATCACGCCGTAGACGTCGCCGTATTCGTCGTTGAAGAAAGGGCCGACCACGCCCGCGGGCAGCGTGGCGCGCATGTCGCCGACCTTCTTGCGCACCGTGTACCAGACGTTGGGCACTTCGGCGGCCCGCGACGAGTCCTTGATCTGCAGGATGATCAGCGCCTCGCCCGGCTTGGAGTAGCTGCGGATGATGTCGGAGTACGGCACCTCCTGCAGAGTGCGTTCGATCTTGTCGGTGACCTGTTCGGCCACCTGCTGCGCCGTGGCGCCGGGCCAGAACACGCGGATCACCATCGCGCGGAACGTGAATGGCGGATCCTCGTCCTGGCCGAGCTGGAAGTACGCGGCGAAGCCGAGCACCATCAGCACCACCATCAGGTAGCGCGTCAGCGCCGGGTGTTCGAGCGCCCAGCGCGAAAGATTGAATCGCCCGCCGGCGTTGCTGTCCTGCTCCATGGGGACCTCAGCGGGTGGTGGCGGGCAGCGTCGCCGCCTGGGCTTGCCCGCCGGCCGGGCGCGGCTGCGCAGCGAGCGGCGGCAGGGCGGAAGTCTTTTCCTGCCAGACCGACACTTTCTGGCCGGCGGCGAGCACGTGGACACCGGCGGAGACGATCACCATGCCCGGCAGCAGGCCGGCCGAAATCACCGCGTCGTTGCCGTCCGCCGTGGCGACCTGGACCGGCTGCGACTTGAGCGTCATGGTCGCGCGGTCCAGCAGCCACACCGCCGAGCCCTGCCCTTCCTGGCGCAAGGCGCTGGTCGGCACCTTGATCACCTGCGCGCCGACGTGGCTCAGGACCTGCGGCCGCACCGTGACGGTCGTGCCCAGCGGCGGCTGCGCCGCGCCTTCGAGGCCGACCTTCGCCTGGAAGGTCCGCGTGACGGGATCCGCACTGGCCGCGACTTCGCGGATGCGGCCCGCCACCTGCGCGTTGCTGGCCCACAGCTTCACCGTGACTTCGCTGCCGGGGCGCAGCAGGACGACCTTGTCCTCCGGCACCGAGAACAGCACGTCACGCGGGCCGTCGGCGGCGATGCGCACCACCGGCGTTCCGGGCGAGACGACCTGGCCCGGCTCTGCTTCCACCGCGGTCACGACGCCCGACACGTCGGCGATCAGGTCCGTGTAGCGCGCCTGGTTGCCCTGCGAGCTGAGTTGCGCCTGCGCCTGCTCCAGCTGCGCCTGTGCGGCCTTGAGCGCCGTCTCGCGGCGCTCGAGCTCCGCGCCGCTGATGAAGTTCTGCTCGCGCAGCGTCAGGTAGCGCTTGTAGTCGGCCCCGGCCAGGTCACGATTGGTCTGCGCCGAAGCCACTTGCGCACGGGCCGAATCGGTCGCCAGGCGGAAGTCCTGCGGGTCCAGTTGCGCCAGCACCGCGCCGGCGTTGACATGCTGCCCCAGCTCGGCCTGGCGCCGGACGATCTTGCCGCCCACCCGAAATCCGAGACGGGATTCGAGCCGCGGCTTCACTTCGCCGGAGAACTCCGCCCCGGACTGCATGCCGGAGGCGCCGATGGTGATGACCTTGACGGCGCGCACCGGTTCCGGCGGGGCCTCGCGATGCGAGCAACCGAGCACCAAGGCCGCGGTGGCGAGCACCAGGGCCCAGTGGCTGGCGCGGCGGGATGTAGATGAGTCCATGCGGGATTCGTGAACAAATGCGCGGCGGAACGCGCTAATGACTGACTGGTTAGTAATCTAGGGGAAACCCGCAGAGCTTGTCAAGCGACAATCCGGGCGTGACCGCGCCTCCCGACGATCGGCGCCGCCCGGCCGAGCACTACGAAAACTTCCCCGTTGCCTCCTGGCTTTGCCCGCCGCGGCTGCGGCCACCCATCGCCGCCATCTATTGGTACGCCCGCACCGCCGACGATATCGCCGATGAAGGCAGCGCAACAGCAGCCGAGCGCCTGGCGGAGCTTGCCGCCTACCGAATGGACCTCGTGGCGTGCCTCGGCGGCAACACTGCCTCCGAGCGCTGGCCCGGCGTGTTCCAGTCCCTGGCGCGCGCGGTCCGCGACTTCCAGCTCCCGCCCGAGCCGCTCCTGCACCTGCTCGACGCCTTCGTGCAGGACGTGGAGAAGACCCGCGACGGCGCCGGCTACCCGGACCGCGCCGCCTTGCTCGCCTACTGCCGGCTCTCGGCCAACCCCATCGGCCGCTTGCTCCTGCACCTGTACGGCGTGCACGACGCCACCGCGCTGGTGCAGAGCGACGCGATCTGCAGCGCCTTGCAGTTGATCAACTTCTGGCAGGACTTGAGCGTCGACCTGCCGCGCGGCCGCTACTACCTGCCCGAACAGGACTGCCGGGATCTCGGTGTCGACTGCAGGAATCCCGGCAGCGCTTGGCAAGGTGCGGCGCTGGTCGGCGAGTTGTGCGACTGGTCCCGCGAACTGATGCTCTCCGGGGCGCCCCTGGTCCATCGCGTGCCCGGACGCGCCGGCTGGGAGCTGCGGCTGGTGGTGCAAGGCGGGCTGCGCATCCTCGACCGGATCCAGGCCTCGGGCTATCGCAGCATCGAGCGGCGGCCCAGGCTCTCTGCCGCCGACGCGCTGCCGCTGCTGTGGCGCAGCGCCCGGATGTGAGAATCAGGACAAAGAAACCGAACCCCGAACAATGACGCCGGAACAGTACGTCCAGCAGAAGGCCGCCGCCTCCGGCAGCAGCTTCTATTACGCCTTCCTCTTCCTGCCGCCGCCGCGGCGTGCAGCCATCACGGCCTTCTACGCCTTCTGCCGGGAGGTCGACGACGTCGTGGACGAGGTGAGTGATCCGCATCTCGCCCAAACCAAGCTGGCCTGGTGGCGAGCCGAGGTCGCGCAGTCCTTCGCCGGCACGCCGACGCATCCGGTGATGAAGGCGGTGATGCCGCACGTGGAGGCGTTCGGCCTGCAGCAGGACCATTTCCAGGCCGTGATCCGTGGCTGCGAGATGGACCTGGAGCAGACGCGCTACCTCGACTTCCCCAACCTGCAGCGTTATTGCCACCTGGTCGCCGGCGTGGTGGGTGAAGTGGCGGCGCGCATCTTCGGCCAGACGCAGCCGCAGACCACCGCCTACGCGCACAAGCTGGGGCTCGCCTTCCAGCTGACCAACATCATCCGGGACGTCGGCGAAGACGCGATCCGCGGCCGCATCTACCTGCCGGTCAGCGAGCTGCAGCAGTTCGACGTCAAGGCGCACGAGATCCTGCAGCGCAAGCACTCGGACCGTTTCGTCGCGCTGATGCGTTTCCAGGCGCAACGCGCCCATGCGCTTTACGACGAGGCGCTGGCGCTGCTGCCGGCGGCGGACAAGCGCGCGCAGAAGCCGGGCCTGATGATGGCCAGCATCTACCGCACCCTCTTGCGCGAGATCGAGGCCGAGGACTTCCACGTGCTGCACCAGCGCATCAGCCTGACGCCGGTGCGCAAGCTGTGGCTCGCCTGGAAGGTACAGGCGCTGGGCCGCATGCAGTGACGCGCGTCGCGATCCTGGGAGGCGGCTGGGCCGGGCTCGCCGCTGCGGTCACCGCGACGGAGCGCGGCCACGCGGTCACCGTGTTCGAAGCAGCGCGCACCCTCGGCGGCCGGGCCCGCACCCTGTCCGTTCAACTGCCGGACGGCTCCAGCACGGAACTGGACAACGGCCAGCACATCCTGATCGGCGCCTACGTCGACACCCTGAAGCTGATGGAGAAGGTCGGCGTCACGCCGGCCGACGTCTTGCTGCGGCTGCCGCTCACCCTGCGCGATCCGCACGGCGACGGGCTCGCCTTGCCCGCGCTTGCCGCACCGCTCGACGCCGTGCTGGGGATCCTTGGCGCGCGCGGCTGGACCTGGCGCGACAAGCTCTCGCTGCTGCGCGCAGCCGTCGGCTGGCAGCTTTCCGGGTTCCGTTGCGCGCCCGCCGCCACCGTGCTCGAACTCGCCGCGAGCGTGACGCCGCGCGTGCGCCAGCAGCTGATCGAGCCGCTGTGCGTGGCCGCCCTCAACACACCGGCGGCGCGTTCGAGTGGCCAGGTGTTCCTGCGGGTGATCCGAGATTCGCTGTTCGGCCAGGGGCACGCCGGCTGGGGCGGCTCGAACCTGCTGCTGCCGCGGGCCGCGCTGGGCCGCCTTCTGCCCGATGCCGCGCACCGCTGGCTGGCAGCGCACGGCGCCAAGGTGCGGCTTGGCGAACGCGTCAGCTCGCTGCCGCGCGCCGGCGCCGACTGGCTCGTGCAAGGCGAACCTTACGAACAGGTGGTGATCGCGACGCCACCCAGCGAAGCCGCCCGCCTGCTGCAGGACAGCGGCATCCCCGCGCAGGACTGGCTGCAGGTGACGCGCGCCCTCGCCTTCGAGCCGATCACCACGGTCTATGTCAGCGGCGGTCCACGCCTTTCCTTGCCGATGCTGATGCTGGCGTCGGCTGCCGGCGCGCCGGCGCAGTTCGTCTTCGATCGCAGCCAGCTTGGCGGCCCGCCAGGCGTGCTGGCCTTCGTCGCCAGCGCCAGCACCAAGGACAAGGAAGCGGTGCAAAGCGAAGTGCTGGCGCAGGCGGCGGCGCTGGGCTGGTCCGTGCAGCCGCTGCAGACGGTGGTGGAGAAGCGCGCGACCTTCGCCTGCACGCCGGGACTGCGCCGGCCCGCCATGGCGATCGTGCCGGGACTCTGGGCTTGCGGCGACTATGTGGAAGGGCCTTATCCGGCGACGCTGGAAGGCGCGGTCCGCGCGGGAATCGCGGTGGGGGCCGCCTTGGCCCGGCCCCTCTCCCAGGGATAGCGCTAAGCCAGCAGGTCCTGCAGTTCGCCCAGGTGCGTGAGCACCACGTGCGGTTCGGCGTCGTGCGGCCAGGGCGCATCGGCGCGATTGAGCCACGCCGCCTGCATGCCCGCATTCAGTGCACCGAGCGCATCGAGGGTGGCGTCGTCGCCGATGTGCAGCACGTTGTCGGTCAGCGTGTCCACTGCCCCGGCGGCGGCGTGGAAAATGCGGGGATCCGGCTTGCCGACCCCGAACTCGCGCGCGCTGATGGCGGCGCGAAACAGGTGGGCCAGGCCGACGCGTTTGAGGTCGGCATTGCCGTTCGACAGGCTCACCAGCGGGTAACGCGAGGCCAGGAACTCCAGTGCCGGCAGTGCGTCGTCGAACAGCGTGACGGTCTGGCGCTGGGCGAAGAACACCTCGAAGGCGGCTTCGGCCAGCGTCGGGTCTTCGCCGGCCCGGGACAGCGCCAGGCGGATCGATTCGCGGCGCAGCGAGCTCATGTCGTGCTTGAGGTCCGGCCGCGACCGGCCCATCTCGGCGCGGATGTCCCGCAGCGCCGCCGGGTTGGCGAACAGCGCCGCTGTCATGGGCGCGTTCTGGCCCATCCAGTCGTGCAGCGCCTTTTCGGCGCGCTCGATCACGGGCCAGATCGGCCACAAGGTGTCATCCAGGTCGATCGTGACCGCCCTGATCTTCGCGACGTCCAGCATGGCAGCGAGAATACCTGATGCCCACTGTCGACAGATCCCTCCACGGCCATGGCCAGGCGCCCTTCACCGCCGTCCTGCTTTGCAACCTGGGAACGCCCGACGCACCCACCACGTCGGCCGTGCGCCGCTACCTGCGGGAATTCCTGAGCGACCGGCGGGTGGTGGAGATCCCGCGCGCCATCTGGCTGCCTATCCTCTACGGCCTGATCCTGCCGCTGCGCTCGTCGAAATCCGCCGCCAAGTACCGGACGATCTGGACGCCCGAAGGCTCGCCGCTGAGGGTGTGGACCGAACGCCAGTCGAAGCGCCTGCAAGGCTGGCTGGGCGAACGCGGCCACCGCGTGCGCGTGGCCTACGCCATGCGCTACGGCAGCCCCTCGATCGCCGCCCAGCTCGATGCGCTGGCCGACGCCGGCGCCGACCGCATCCTGCTGTTGTCCGCGTACCCGCAGTACTCGGGGACCACCACTGCGAGCCTGATCGATGCGGTCGCCGCCTGGACCGGCAAACGCCGCAGCGTGCCCGAGCTGCGCTTCGTCAACCGCTACCACGACGACCGCGGCTACCTGCAGGCGCTGGCGCACGGCATCGCCAGGTACTGGCAGGAGAACGGCCGGCCGGACCAGCTGGTCATGAGCTTCCACGGCGTGCCTGAACGCACCCTGCACCTGGGCGACCCGTACCACTGCGAATGCCGCAAGACGGCACGGCTGCTGGCCGAATGGCTGGGGCTGCAGCCGGCGCAGTACACGGTGACCTTCCAGTCCCGCTTCGGCAAGGCGAAGTGGCTGCAGCCGTACACCGAGCCGACCTTGAAGGACCTGGCGCGCAAGGGCACCCAGCGGGTCGACGTGGTCTGTCCCGGCTTCACCAGCGACTGCCTCGAGACGCTGGAGGAAATCGCGCAGGAAGGACGGGATGCGTTCCTCGGCGCGGGCGGCAAGAGCTTCCACTACATCCCCTGCCTGAACGCCGGCGACGAATGGATAGGCGCGCTCGGGCAGATCGCCGAGCGGCACATGGGTGGCTGGCCGACCAAGGAAGCGCCGGATGCGCAGGTGCTGGCGGCGCAAAAGCAGCGGGCGATCGCGCTCGGGGCTTCGGGTTGATGGATCGCGTTTCGCGTCCGGGGTGCAGCTTCGCTGCGCACCGCCCGGCGATCATGGTGCGCAGCGAAGCTGCACACCCTACCGGTCAGGCGACCGTCGGTTCCGCCTGCTCGATGAAAGACCGCACCAGGTCCAGCTGCTGCGGCACGTTCAACGCCGGTGCGTGACCGCAACCGGGGATTTCGACCACGCGCGTGAGGCCGAGCGTTCCGGGTCCGCGCACCAGCATCTCGGCGGCGGCATCGGGCAGCACCAGGTCAGAATCGGCGCCGCGCAGCAGCAGCACGGGGACACGGATGCGGTCGTAGTGTTCCCACAGCGCGTAGTCATCGGGATGGTCGATGAACTGGCGGACCATCGCCGGGTCGTAATGGGGCGTGACGCGGCCATCGGGCAGGCGTCGCGCGGAAGTTTCGGCCAGGCGGCGCCACTGGGCGTCGCTCAACCAGCCGTAAGGCTTGTAGACCTGCCGGAAGAAGCCTTCGAGTTCGGCCATGGAAGCGAAGGCCGGCGGGTTGCCGGCGTAGTTGCGGATGCGATCCACCGCAGCCGCCGCGAGCCGCGGGGCGTTGTCGTTCAGCACCAGGCTCCGGATGCGATCCTTCAGCGCCGGCTGGAACAGCCCGGACGCACAGACGGTGCCGATCGCCCCGCCCATCGAAGTGCCGACCCAGTGCGCCTGGGCGATGCCGAGGCGATCGAACAGGTCGGCGGCGAGCCGCGCATAGAACTCCAGCTGGTACTCCGTGCCCGGGTCCGGACTCCACTGGCTGTAGCCGCGGCCTAGCGTGTCCGGGCAGATCACCCGGTAACGATCGGCCAGCGACGCCGCCAGTTCATCCATGTCCCGCCCGGTCCGCGCGAGCCCGTGCCAGGCGATCACGGTCGGGCCATGACCGGCACCCCACTCCGTGAAGTGGATCTCGCGCCCGGCACAGGTCACGTAGTTCGAGCTGAAATGCATGTCGGTCGTCCGCCGCCTGCCTGGCCTTACTGCGGCACCGTCAGCGAGGTGCCGCTGAAGCCGATCTGGTCGGCTGCCGCCGGCGCCGGGCTGATCGGCGGCACGTTGGCGGCCGTGATGGCCGGCGCCGCGCCGGGGACGCCGCCACGCGGGGTGGTGCGCACCACCTGGCTGGGCGGCAGGGCGGCACCGCCCTTGAGGTGCGCGTACATCATGTCCATGGCCTGGTTGAAGTACACGTGCAAGGGAATGAAGCGCGTGTCGAAACCGGACAGCGGGATGAAGGTGTCGAAGTGCTGGCCGTTGACCACCTCGATGTAGCGCAGCTTGCGCCCCGCTTCCACCCCGTGGTTGAAGGCGGCATACGCGCGGGAGTTGTTGTTCACCGGGACCAGCGCGTCGCTGCGGCCGCTGACGATCAGCGTCGGCTTGTTGCGCAGGTTGCCGTTGAGCGTGACTTCCGCGATGCCCGCCTTCACCGCCGCGGCTTGCGCTGCCGTCGGCGTGGTGCTGGCCGTCAGCGCGGCGCCCGTCACCGGGTCGGTGCCGGTCACCAGCGCGCGCTGGCACAGCGCGTTGTCGACGCCGAAGTCCGCCTGGCCGGTCGAAGGCGAGATCGCGAACTGCCAGGCCTTGGAGCCGCCCACCGAGTTGTCGTACACCGGGGTCGCGGGCGTGCCGTTGGCCGTGCCGTTGGCGGTGGCGAAGGTCTGCGCCTTGGCGGCGGCCGTGGCCACGGTCGGCGTGCCGGTCGCGTCGACCGCCGCGAAGCTGGTGCTGCAGACGTTGTCCAGCACCGAGAAGCGGCCATAGCTCACCGGGTACATGGCGGACAGGATGGGACCGTTGCCCAGGCCCCAATGGGCGTTGTGCATCTGGTCGTGCTCCGCGGTCCAGCCGTAGGCCTTCAGCCGGTTCAGCGCGTCGCTTGCCTGCTCGGCGACGGTCGCACCGGTCAGCAAGCCCTTCGCCGCGAGGCCGGCGCAACGCGCCTGCGCCCGGGAGTTCATGCCCGCGATCGTCATGAAGTTGAAGAAGGACGCTTCCGCCATGGTGGCGCTCGGTGCCAGCGCCGCGCAGGGCTGGTACAGGTTGCCGTAGGTGACGTAGTCGGCCAGCGTCTTGCCGAAGCCGGCGACCGGCGCACCGCCGAAGGTGATGCCATAGCCGGCAGCGGTGGGCATCTCGGCAACCGGCTCGGAGGCGACCACGCCGTCGATGTAGCCGACGTCGTCCTGCTCCGCCGCCCGCAGCACCGCGGCGCCGCCGTTCGAGGCGGAGCCGGCGATGACCAGGGTGTTGCTGGCGAAGAAAGGCGCGGGATTGGCCGCGGTGCCGAAGCGGTCGTTCAGCGCATAGAACGCGTAGCGCGCCGCCACCAGGGTGTCGCGGCCCCAGTCCTTCTCGGGATTGAGCTGCGAGTGCACCTGCTTGATCGCGTAGCGATTCGGCAGCACGGCGTTGTAGGCGACCCGCGCCGCTTCCGTGATGTTGGCGCCGAACTGGCTGAGCGCGCCGGCCGCGGTGCGCGTGGCGCGCGTGCCGTCGATCTTGTTGACCGTGTCGTCGCTGAGGTCGTGCAGGCCGACACCCTTGCCGGCGTCGGTGAGCGCCACCGCGCAGTTGTGCTTGAGGCCCCACTCGCCGGCGGTGCCGATGGCGCCGTAGACGCCGCGCGAGCCGGAGGACGGGCCGAGCACGATGCAGGGATTGGACTGGTCGAAGCTGTCGGGGATCTGGACGGCCATCACGACCTTCTTGCGGCCGCTGCCGTCGTCGAGCGACGCGAGGTATTCGCGGCCGGGGATCAGGCCTTCGTTGGTGGTGACGGCGCCGGACGTCGTGATGTTGGGACCGTACAGGCGGCCGTAGCCGCCGTTGGCCGACGGGTCCAGGATGCCGCGGTAGTTGGAGTACAGCGCGTTGCGACGCAGTTCCAGCGCGGTCGGATTGTTGGCGTCTGCATAGGCCGGAGGCGCGGCGGCGCCGAGACCGGTCTTGCCGAGCCCGCCCGTCAGCAGGTCCTGGCCGGCGGCGGTCGTGCCGCTGCCGGCGGCCGTCGCGCTGTACGCAATGACACTGTGCTGCGTGACCAGTTCAGGCAGGGCGTTGGCCTGCGAACTGTTGCCATCACCGCCGCCGCCGCCACCACAAGCCGTCAAGGCCGCGGCCGCGAGGGCGCACAGCGGCACGATCGTGCGCAGGTGCGCGCGCTGGGATTGTTCGACAGGTCTCATCGCTTTGTCTCCTACTTGGTTTTGATGGCGGCCACGGCGGCCGCGGGGGCGGAACGAGAGCGCGTGGCCGCCGGCATGCGCAGCGCGCGCAGCCGCCCGACGACACCGGTGGGGAAGTAGTAGACCGACAGCACGAACAGCAGGCCAAGCCAGAGCAGCCAGCGGTCCGGCGACAGCAGCGCCGCCAGCCAGGGCACGCCGGACACGGCGCCGCTGGCTAGCTTGAGCAGGTCCTGCAGGTAGCTTTGCGCGACGACGAACAGGCCCGAGCCGATCGCCGCGCCGTAGATCGTCCCCATGCCGCCGATCACGACGATCAGCAACACGTCGAGCATGATCTCGAAGGAGAGCGTGGTCTCCGGCCCGTTGTAGCGCAACCAGACCGCCAGCATCGCGCCGGCCAGCGTGGCGAACAGCGCCGAAAGGATGCTCGAGGTCGTGCGGTACACCACCACCCGGTAGCCGATCGCCTCCGCCCGGAACTCGTTTTCGCGGATGGCCTGCAGCACGCGGCCGAAGGGCGAATTGACGATCCGCAGCAGCGCGAGGAAAAGCACCAGCGCCACCACGAACAGCAGGTAGTAGCAGATCAGGCGGCCGTCCAGCGCGACGCCGAGGAACGGCGTCTCGGTCAGCTGGTAGCCGGGCGACAGCACTTCCGGCATCCTGAAGGTGAGGCCGTCTTCGCCACCGGTGATCTCGGACAGCTGCGAAGCCAGTGTCTGGAAGGCGGCCGCGAACGCCAGCGTGATCATCGAGAAGAAGATCGCCCGCACCCGCAGCGAAAACAGGCCGATCGCCAGCGCCAGCCCGAACGAGAGCACCAGCGCGCCCCCTAGTCCCACGGCGATGGCGGACCAGCCCGCGCCCATGCGCGTCGACGCGATGGCGACGCCGTAGGCCCCGATGCCGAAGAACATGGTGTGGGCGAAGCTCACGATGCCGGTGTAGCCCAGCAGCAGGTCGAAGCTGGCCACCAGCACGATGAAGACCAGGACCTTGGCGGCGACGTTCAGCGCCTTGACCCCCGGGATCAGGAAGGGCGTGAGCGCCAGCGCCAGGAACAGCAGCACCAGGATCACCGCGAGGATGCGGCTGCGGGGCAAGTCGTTGGAAAGCAGGCGGGTCAGCATGGGGGGTCTATTTGCTCAAGGCGTAGACGCCCTGCGGCCGCCACAGCAGGATGGCCATCATCAACAGGATGTTGGAGAACAGTGCCGCCTTGGGCACCAGGAAGCCGGTGTAGTTGGCCACCAGGCCCACCAGCAGCGCGCCGATCAAGGCGCCGCCGGTGGAACCCAGCCCGCCGATGATCAGCACGATGAAGATCAGCACGTTGACCTGGGCGCCCATCTGCGGCACCACGTTCTGCTGGTACAGCCCCCACATCACGCCGCCGAGCCCGGCCAGGGCGCTGCCCACCATGAACACGCCGATGAACAGCACGCGGATGCGGTAGCCGAGCGACTCCACCATCTCGCGGTCCTGCACGCCGGCGCGGATCAGCAGGCCGATCTTGGTGCGCGTGAGGGTCCACAGCAGCACGCCGAACACGGCGAGCCCGACGACCACGGCGATCAAGCGGTACTTCTCCACCGCGGCGTCGCCGAGGTAGAGGCTGCCGCGCATGCCCTCCGGCAGCGGCAGCGGGATCTGCAGCGGACCCCAGATCACCTTGATCAGCTCCTCGCCGATGATCATCCCGCCCATCGTGATCAGGATCTGCTTGAGGTGGTTGCCGTAGACCGGCCGCACGATGAAGCGCTCGAAGGCCAGGCCCACCGCGCCGGCCACCAGCATCGCTATCACCATCGCCGGGAGCACCGCCAGCAGGTTCTTCCAGAGGCTCTCGGAACCCGTGTAGTCGCCCATCGCGCCGAGCACGCTGGTGGCGACGAAGGCACCCAGGGCGATGAAGACGCCGTGCCCGAAGTTCAGCACGTCCATCAGCCCGAAGACCAGCGTCAGCCCCGAGGCGATGATGAAGATGATCATGCCCATCGCCAGGCCGGCGACGGTGAGCGTGACCCAGGTTGCCGGAGAGCCCACGAAGGGCAGCACCAGCAGCGCCAGCACCGGCACCAGCGCCAGCGGCTTCCAGTCGAATTCCTTCCAGTTCACAGCGCCAGCCCCAGCAGCGAATGCTGCAGTTCCTCGTCCTCGGCCAGCTCCTTCATGGAGCCGGCGTGCACCACCACGCCGTTGTCCATGACGGCGACGGTGTCGCCCAGGCGCTTGGCGAAGTTGATGTTCTGTTCGACCAGCAGGATGGTGACGCCGCTGGCCTTCAACTGCGCGAAAGCCTCGATCATGTTGTTGATGATGGCCGGAGCCAGGCCCTTGCTGGGCTCGTCGATGATCAGCAGCTCGCGCGGCTCCACGATCGCGCGCGAGACGGCCAGCATCTGCTTTTGCCCGCCCGACAACTTGCCCGCCGGGTGGTTCCAGAACTTCTCGACGGCGGGAAAGAGCGAGAAGATCCACTCGAGGCGCTTGCCGTCGATCTGCCCGGCGTGCCTGGCGGCGCGCGCTGCCAGCAGCATGTTTTCCTTCACCGTGAGGTCGGCGAAGATGCCCATGTTTTCCGGCACGTACGCGATGCCGAGGCCGGCGATCTGCGGCGTCGGCGCCTGCGTGATGTCCTGGCCGCCGAACACCACCTGGCCTTGCGAGGCCCGCCACAGGCCCATGATCGTGCGCAGCGTCGTGGTCTTGCCCGCGCCATTGCGACCGAGCAGCATCGTGAGCTGCCCCTTCGGCACCGAGAGATCGACGCCGTGCAGGATGTGGTACGCACCGATGTGCGTGTGCACCCCGGAAAGCGTGAGCAGGTTGTCGCTCATGGGCTGCTTCTCTTTTCCCCTCGAGGGGGAAGGTCGGGATGGGGCGGAGCCACATCCTGCGCGGAAGCGTCCTGGGGGGAGACCCCCAGGTACGCTTCTTGGACGATTGGCGATGCGATCACTTCCGCGGGCTCCCCATCGGCCACCAGCGACCCGTTGTGCAGCACGATGATCCGGTCCGCCAGTTCGCGCACCACGTCCATCTTGTGCTCCACCAGCAGGATGGTCTTGCTGCGATCGGCCTTGAGGTTGCGGATCAGGTTCAGGATCACCGGCGCTTCGGCGCTGTTCATGCCCGCGGTCGGCTCGTCGAACATGAAAACCTGCGGCTCCAGCGCCATCAGCAAGGCGACTTCGAGCTTGCGCTGGTCGCCGTGCGGCAGGTTGGCCACCAGCTCGTTCTCCTTGTCCTTCATCGCCACGGCGTCGAGGACTTCGTCGGCGCGCCGCACCAGGTCCTTGTGGTCGCTCCAGATGCTCCACAGGTTCAGGCCGCGGCGATGGCTGCCTTCGCGCGTGGCCTGCACCGCCAGCCGCACGTTTTCGAGCACGGTCAGGCGCGGGAACAGGTTGGTGAGCTGGAACGCGCGACCCAGACCGGCCCGCGTGCGCTGGGAGGGCGAGGCGCGCGACAGGTCGCGGCCGCCCAGCGTCACCGTTCCGGCGCTCGCCTTCAGCTGGCCGGAGATCAGGTTGAAATAGGTGGTCTTGCCCGCGCCGTTCGGGCCGACGATCGCCGTCAGGGTGCCCGGCTCGAACGAGCA
>JAQGMY010000339.1 GCA_028292105.1 Ramlibacter sp. | reverse complement strand
TGCGAGGGCACAGGTGCGATTCTCTTCACACGATAGTTGATCGACTCGCACCTCAACTGACGTCCACAGCGGACGAGATTTCGGCGCGGGCGAAACTCCTCGCATCGTGACGGTGCAGCGGCAAGATCGTGAAGCGCCCGCTTTCGAGGACGTTTGCTTCCGGCCAGAAGCGGAGCGAACGTGACGCCTGGTCTTTCAGGGCCACCTGGATAGAAGTCCGGCGAGCATCGTCGGCCTACGCTACTTGTCCTCGCGGCCGAGAGACGTGGAGAGTTCCCAGTGCGCAGTGC
Organism: Ramlibacter sp.; assembly: GCA_028292105.1. Taxonomy (GTDB): domain Bacteria; phylum Pseudomonadota; class Gammaproteobacteria; order Burkholderiales; family Burkholderiaceae_C; genus Ramlibacter. The sequence continues at coordinate 4,059 of JAQGMY010000339.1, read as the reverse complement.
TTTGCGCGAGCAGCAAGCGCGCCTTCTGCTCCAAAGCTTCGACGGCGTCGGCGCCAGCGGGCCAGCGAGTCGGCGGCTCTGCGCCGCTGGCGAGCTGCACCAGCGCCTTGGCAAGCTTGGCCGGGTCGCCCCCCTGCTGGCCATTCATCGCTTTCCATGCGGTGACGGTCGCGCGAGTCGTCTCGGCGTAGTCCTCGATCGATGGCGCCGGATACTTTGTGGACTCCTCCGTGAGTAGCTCTGTGCGGAAGAACCCGGGCTCCACGAGCATCGTTCGGATACCGAACGGCGCGACCTCGGGAGCCAGCGACTCCATCCATCCTTCGAGGCCGAATTTGGACGCGGCGTAGGCCGAGACGAACGGCTGGCCGCTAATCCCCGCGATTGACGACATGGTGACGACCAGGCCGGCGCGGCGGGCGCGCATCGCGGGAAGTGCGGCGCGGGTGACGTTGATGGGGCCGAACAGGTTCGTCTCGACTTGCGACCGGAAGTCCTCGGAGGGGATCTCCTCGAAGAAGCCGGCGTAGAAGTTGCCGGCGTTGTTGACCAGGACGTCGATGCGCCCGAACCGTTCAACTGCGCTGGTCATTGCCGCCTCGGCGTCCTCCGGACGCGTAACGTCGAGCTTTGCAACGAGCAAATCGTCGGCCGCGCCGACCGCCCTGGACACCGCCTGCGGGTCGCGGCCGGTGGCGAGAACTGCGTGTCCCGCGGCCAGCGCCGCCTTCACGATCTCGACGCCCATGCCACGGCTGGCGCCAGTCACGAACCACACTTGCTTCTCAGTCATGTTCATCTCCTGTTGATTGATGGCGATTGCTGCATTGCGCTTCGAGGCGTTCACGTGGAGTTCCTGGTGAGTTGCGAGCGCCGGATCCGCCGGGAATGCATGCACTTTATGGAGTTCGACACGACAGAAAAATGGGGTAATGCTTCATTCCTTGTGAAGCGCTACTTCAGAGACTATGCTTGGAGAGATGAAGCTGAACCAGCTCGACGGATTGATGGCCTTTTGGAAAGTGGCGCAGCACCGAGGTTTCACCTCGGCCGCCGCGGAGCTTGAGGTGTCACCCTCGGCGCTGAGCCAGGCGATCCGGCAGCTCGAGGCGCGATTGGGCGCTCGCCTTCTGAACCGAACAACCCGGAGCGTGAGCCTCACTGAGGCAGGCGAAGCCTACCTGGCGCGCATCGGCCCGGCGGTGGCGCAGGTGATCGAGGCTGGCGAAGACATGAACGCGCTCCAAGGGCGGCCCGCCGGCACGTTGAAGATCAATGCGGCGCGGGTTTCGGTCACGATGGTGCTTCAGCCGATGCTGGCGAACTTCCTCCGGGAGCATCCGGGCGTCCACGTTGAACTGACCAACGACGAAGGATTCGTCGACATCGTGGAGCGAGGCTATGACGCGGGCGTCCGGCTGGGCGAGAGCGTGCAGCAGGACATGGTGGCGGTGCCGCTCACCGGCCCTTTGAAAATGGGCGTGTTCGCCTCGCCCGACTATCTGAGCCGGCTGCCAGCTCCGCGCCACCCGGATGACCTGGCCCGGCACAATTGCATCCGCTTTCGCTTCGCGGCGACCGGCCGGATCCATAAGTGGGAGTTTCAGGTCGAAGAGCGGCTGATCGAGTACGAGGTGCAAGGCAACCTGACCACCAGCGACACGACGTTCAATCTCGACGCCGCGCTCGAAGGCGTCGGCCTCGCCTACATGTTCGAGGACCTCGCGGCACCGCATGTCCGCGCCAAGCTGCTGAAGCGGGTGCTACCCCTGTTCTCACCGACGTTTCCAGGCTTCTACCTGTACTACCCGAATCGCCAGCATCAGTCGACGAAGCTCAGGGCTCTGATCGACTATGTCGCGCGTCGAAAACGTTCTTGATTGCGTGCACCGTGCGGCACGAAGTAAGCGATCGTGCTCTGCAGAGATCCCGTGGCGGCGCGGGTTCAGGCGCACCCGGTTCGAGAGGGGAGGTCCGCTTGGGGTCGGAAGCAGACGTGGATTGAACCGGACTGCTACCCGCTGCGGGCGATCGCGACTTGTGTCTGTTCACGCAGCCTAGCTCTCACCCCTCTCGCGCAATTTCCCCGTCAGCGCTGCGCGTTCGGACCTGTTCCAGTAGCCGACGCAGGCAGCCCGAAAATGCGATCGAAAGTCCAGGTGAAGGCCATGGCGTAGACGAAGAAGAACGCGAGCAGCCCGAGGTTGGCGACGAGCGCTGCCGTCCACGGAATCTCCAGCCAGGACGACATGACCGGAATCAGAATGACCGTGAGGCCGCCCTCGAACCCCAGGCCATGGGCGAGACGCCTGGCTGGCGATCGGCCGCGCACGGCCTGGCGCGACTCCCAGCGCTCGAAGAACCAGTTGAACACGTAGTTCCACGCCAGCGCGATCGTGGACAGGACGACAGCCAGGCCGAAGGTGGATGCCTGCGACCTGGCGAAGAAAAAGCTCAGCGCCGGCCCGACAACGGCGATAGCGATCACTTCGTAGAGAACGGCTTGGAGAACGCGGCGGCTTGTCGGTGTCATGAGGGGGAGGAAGCGTGCGCCGGGTCGTCCCGGACATTTTTTCCCATGGCGGGGGAGGCCGTTCCTCCGCGCTCGGCCGCCTGTGGCGTGCGGAGCGCTGCCTGATTGTAGGGGCCGCCCTGCCAGATTCGCGGCCGCGGCTTCGGCACCAGGACGCAGATTCCCGTCGATGCGCGGACCGCGGGCGAGCGCAGGTGCGACGGCGCGGCTTCCTATGCGATCGCGCGCAGCGTGGAGATGACTCCGTGTTGCCGCAGTGACTGCAGATGCCGGCCAACGACGGCAACGAATGCCGGGTTGCTTCCGAGATCACCAAAGACCGGCTCGAAACCGATCAGTGTTCGGACCCGCAGACGCTGCGCTTGCTCAGCGTCTGCGCCAGCAGCGGCCGCCGACAGCTCCGCTCGCATCAGCAGATCGGCGAGTTCCTTCTTCAGTGGGTCTTCGATGATGAAGGGCTGTCCGGCTTCGTCGACACCGCCCAGGTAATACAGCCACGCCGCAACACTGAGAGCCAGGCGCGTGATCGGCAGGCCAGAGTGCAGCCGGTCGCGCACGGTGCCCAGCAGGCGCGGCGGCAGCTTCTGCGAGCCATCCATCGCGATTTGTTGCGTGGCGTGCTTCAGCGCAGGGTTCGCGAAGCGCGTCAGCAGCCGGTCGCGGTAGCGATCCAGGTCCAGCCCCGGCAACGCGGGCAGCGTGGGCGCGATCTCGTCGCGTAGCAGGCGGTCCAGGGCGGTGCGCAGGTGCGGCTCGGCGACGGCGCGGTCGACCGTCGCGCAACCAGCCATCACGCCCATGTAGGCCAGTGTGGAATGGGCGCCGTTGACCATGCGCAGCTTGAGCAGCTCGAATGGTTTGGCCTCCGTGACGAAACTCGCGCCGCCCACCTGCCACTCCGGGCGCCCGGCCACGAAGCGATCTTCGACCGCCCAGTCGAAGAAGGGTTCGCCGATCACGGGCCAGCCGTCAGCGCAGCCAAGCCGGGCGCCGATGGCGGCGCGGTCGGCGTCGGTAGTGCGCGGCACGATCCGGTCCACCATCGAGTTTGGAAAACTACAGTCGGCGGCTATCCACTCGCACAGCTGCGGGTCGACACGCCCGGCGAATTGCAACACCAAAGTGCGCAGCACGTCGCCGTTGCCCGGCAGGTTGTCAAGCGACATCAGGGTCACCGGCGGCAGGCCGCGCGAGCGTCGGGCCTGCAGGCCCCGGACGATCACGCCGATCGCACTGCGTGGTGCCGAGGCGTGCAGCAGATCGTGCGCGATGTCAGGGTCGTCGGACTGCAAGCCTCCGCTCAGGGGGTCGCGGGCATAGCCCTTCTCGGTGATCGTGAGGCTGACGATGCGGACGTCCGGATGGGCGATGCGCGCGACAACTGCCGCCGGATCGCGCGGCGCCACCAGCAGCTCGATCAGGTTGCCGACGACCTGCAGGCTCTCGCGGGGCCGGCCGCCAGCGTCGGCGTCCCGGATCGCGACTGTGTACAGCCCGCGCTGCGGCTCCAGGGCCTCCTGCGTCTC
>JAQGMY010000294.1 GCA_028292105.1 Ramlibacter sp. | reverse complement strand
CGGCGCTTGAGCATTTCCTCTTCGGTCAGGACGGTTTCGTCGAGGCCGAATTCCTTCATCAAGGCGCGTTCCTTCGCCTTGCTGATCTTCATGCGCAGCGGCTTGACCTTCTCGGTCACGGCCGCCGTTTCGGCCACCACCACCGGCTCGCTGTCGGCGAACTCGGCTTCGATGTCGCCGAGGTCCACGTCTTCCCCGCCCGGCTTGCCGGCCGCGCCCGCATCCTTGGGCTTGCGGCCGCGCTTGGCGCCGGCCTTCGCCGGTGCCTCGGCGGTTTCAGCGGCGGCCTTGGGCGGCCGGCCCGGTTTCTTCTTCACCGGCTCATCGCTGGGTGCGGCGGACTTGACGGGCTTCTTGGCTTCTTCCTTGGCGGAGGCCTTCTCGGCCTTGGCGGGGGACTTGGTGGCGGGCACGGGCTTGATTACTTTCGTTGCAGTCGGGTCTTTGGATGCAGGCTTGTCGTTCTTCACCACTTTCAGCGGGGCCTTCGCGGCTGGGGCTGATGCTTTGACCGGCTTGCGGTCTGCAGGTTTCGCGGCTGGGGACAGCTTCTTCTGAGCGGGCATAAGACCTCGGACGAATGAGCGGAAACACAAAAGCGCCACGAACCCGGCGCGGGTGGAGAAGAGGCCAGGGCCTCAGGGGGCAAGATGGTGGGCGAACATTTGGGGTGCAGCCCTTGCGGTAGTTTGGCCTTGCCCGCATGTGGGGCGCCGTGGCGTGCACGGGTTGGCCGGTCCGGAGGTACTGCTGTCGCTCTTGCCGCCAGCAAACCCTACATTATAGCGATGACCCCGGATTTCAAGCCTTGGCCGCGGGCTTTTGCGCTTCCAGCAGCGCCTTGTAGCGCGCGTAGGCCTCCGGATCGCTGGTTGCGGCCGCGGCCAGGCGCTGCATTTCCTCGTCCCGGCGCTTCTGCTTTTCCTTGACCAGGATGTCCGCCAGTTCAGCCAGGTCGCTCTCGATCGTCGGCGGCACCTTGCCCATCTCGGCGACGGCGAACTCCTCGTGGACATGGCCCTGCAGGGCTTCCCGCAGCGCCATCCACGGCTGCGGGCCGTGGTCGTGATGCTGGCTGTCCAGCCAGGCAAACAGCGTTCCGTGCGGCGAGGGCAGCTCGCAAAGCAGGTGGTGCTCGTCATGGCTGAGCCGTTCCCAGGCGCCCGGGTCGGAAAACAGGATCTGCAGCGCCCGGGTCGCCCGGTTCATCGGCTGGCCCCGCAGCGGGGTGCGAGGGTAGCGGGATTCGTCCCTGTCCTTGGAACGACGCGAGCCGTCCTTGCCCCGCCAGGAGCCGCCGCCTTCATTCTTCTGCCAGGAGCCGCCCTCCCGGCGTTGCTGGGCCGGACGCTTGCCTTCCCAGACGTCGTTCAGGTCGCCAGGCGCGAGCTGGACCAGGGCGGCCAGGTCCCCGAGCACCTGGCGCTTCAGGGTGCCTTCGGGCATCTGCATCCACAGCGGCTTGGCATTGGCAGCCATGTGGGCGCGCCCTTCGGCGGTGTTCAGGTCGCAGCCTTCGCGGGCGGCTTCCACCAGGAAACGCGACAGCGGCATCGCTTCGTCGACGCAGCGGGCGAAGGCATCGCGGCCGAACTCGCGGATGTAGCTGTCGGGGTCGTGCTCCGCCGGCAGGAACAGGAACTTCACCGTGCGAACGTCGGTGGCGAAGGGCAGGGCGCCGTCGAGCGCCTTGCGGGCCGCACGGCGGCCGGCGGCGTCGCCGTCGAAGCTGAACACCACGCTGTCGGTGAAGCGAAACAGCTTTTGCACGTGCTCCGGCGTGCAGGCGGTGCCCAGCGTGGCCACCGCGTTGGCGAACCCCAGCTGCGCCAGGGCGACCACGTCCATGTAGCCTTCGGTCACGAGTACGAAGCCGTGTTCCCGCAGTGCGTTGCGCGCCTCGAACAGCCCGTACAGTTCGCGCCCCTTGCTGAAGATCGGCGTTTCCGGCGAGTTCAGGTACTTGGGCTTCTCGTCGCCCAGCACCCGGCCGCCGAAGCCTATGCATTCGCCTTTCACGTTCCGGATCGGGAACATCACCCGGTCCCGGAAGCGGTCGTAGCGCTTGTCGTCCTCTTCGTTGACGATCACCAGGCCGCTTTCGGCGAGCAGCGGGTCGTCGTACTCGGGGAAGACGCTGGCCAGGCTGCGCCAGCCTTCGGGCGCGTAGCCCAGGCCGAACTGCCTGGCCACCTCCCCGGACAAGCCGCGGCGCTTGAAGTATTCGACGGCGCGCGGCGAGTTCTTCAGGTGCTTGCGGTAGGCCGCGCCGGCCTTTTCCAGCACGTCGCTCAGCGTCGCCTGCTTCTGGCGCTGCTCGGTCTGGCGCGCCTTTTCGGCGGGGGAGATGTCCTCCTCCGGCACCTGCATGCCGTACTGGCCGGCCAGGTCCTTGACCGCTTCGACGAAGTTCATGCCCGCGTGTTCCATCAGGAAGCTCAGGGCGTTGCCGTTCTTGCCGCAGCCGAAGCAGTGATAGAACTGCTTGCTGGGGCTGACCGTGAAGGACGGCGACTTCTCCGAGTGGAACGGGCACAGGCCCGAGAAATTGGCCCCGCTCTTCTTCAACTGCACGTGCCGGCCGACGATCTCGACGACGTCGGCGCGGGCGAGCAGTTCCTGGATGAAGGTCTGGGGGATGGACATGGCGGTGCGGCAGCGGCGTCGCTGCCTGCGGGTATTCTCACCTACCGCGGCGAACCGGGCGGCGCTAGGCTCGCGTCACCCCCGACGGGACATGGAGACCCAGCATGGCCAGCATCTTCGACCAGGACCTGCCGCGCAACGCCGCGAATTTCGCCCCGATTTCACCGCTTTCGTTCATCGAACGCGCCGCCGATGTCTATCCGCAACGCATCGCCATCGCCCACGGGTCGCTGCGCCGCACCTGGTTGCAGACCTACGAGCGCTGCCGCCGGCTCGCGAGTGCACTGAGGCAGGCCGGCCTGGGGAAGAACGATACCGTTGCCGTGATGCTGCCGAACGTGCCGGCGATGGTGGAGGCGCATTTCGGCGTGCCCATGGCGGGGGCCGTGCTGAATGCGCTGAACACCCGGCTCGATCCCGAGGCCATCGCCTTCATGCTCGACCACGGCGAAGCCAAGGCGGTGATCGTGGATCCGGAGTTCGCGGCGGTGATGCAGCAGGCGATCGGCATGCGCAGTCAGCAGACACCCCTGCTGGTGATCGACGCCGAGGACGCGCTCTTTACCGGCGCCAGCGAGCGGATCGGCAGCGTGACCTACGAACAGTTCCTGGCGCAGGGCGACCCCGGCTACGCCTGGCAACTGCCGGCGGACGAATGGGACGCGATCGCGCTGAACTACACCAGCGGCACCACCGGCAATCCGAAAGGGGTGGTGTATCACCACCGGGGCGCGGCCATGAACGCCATCTCCAACATCCTGGAATGGGACTTGCCCAAGCACCCGGTGTACCTGTGGACGCTGCCCATGTTCCATTGCAACGGCTGGTGCTTCCCCTGGACGCTCGCCGCCCGCGCGGGCGTGAACGTGTGCCTGCGCAAGGTGGAGGCGGTGGCGATGGCCGAGGCGATCCGCGAGTACGGTGTCACCCACTACTGCGGCGCTCCCATCGTCCATGCCATGCTGGTGAATGCGCCTGACGCCCTGAAGCAGGGGCTGCCGCGCGGCGTCAAGGCGATGGTCGCGGGCGCGGCGCCGCCGGCTTCGCTGATCGAAGGCATGGAAAACCTCGGCTTCGACCTGACGCACGTCTACGGCCTGACCGAGGTCTACGGCCCGGCGACGGTCTGCTCCAAGCACGAGGAGTGGGACCGCGTCGACATCGGCGAGCGGGCGCGGCTCAATGCCCGCCAGGGCGTGCGCTACCACCTCCAGCGCAGCGCGCGCGTGCTCGATCCGGTCACCCTGCAACCGGTGCCGTGGAATGGCGAGACGATGGGCGAGATCATGTTCCAGGGGAACATCACGATGAAGGGCTATCTGAAGAACGCCAAGGCGACCCAGGAGGCTTTCGCCGGTGGCTGGTACCACACGGGCGACCTGGCGGTGCAGTACGCCGACGGCTACATCAAGATCAAGGACCGCAGCAAGGACATCATCATCTCGGGCGGCGAGAACATCTCGTCGATCGAAGTCGAGGACGTGCTCTATCGCCACCCGGAGGTGCTGGCCGCTGCCGTGGTGGCCAAGCCGGACCCCAAGTGGGGCGAGACGCCTTGCGCCTTCGTGGAGTTGAAGGTGGGCTCGCAACTCACCGCGGCCGACGTCATCGCCCACTGCAAGAAGCACCTGGCGGGCTTCAAGGTGCCGCGCGCCGTGGTCTTCGGCGAATTGCCCAAGACCTCCACCGGCAAGATCCAGAAGTTCGAACTGCGCAAGCAGGCCGGGTCGGCGGCGGCTTTCGACCTTTGAAACCCAACTTCAGGACGCTCCCGTTTTCGGACCTACGTCTTCAGCGACAGCCCCAGCCGCTCGATCAGCACCTTTTCCTTCACGTAGGTGTCGCGGATCGATTTCTCGTAGTCGCCGGAGTTGAGGTAGATCACAGACTGGTCGTACTTCTCGAAGGTGGCCAGCACCTGCGGGTCTTCCAGCGTCTTGCGGAAGGCGTCGTGCAGGCGGCGCGTCAGCGCCGGGTCCATGCCCTTGGGGCCGCCGATGCCGAAAGGCGATTCGGCCATGGTCTCGTAGCCCAGTTCCGTGAGCGTCGGCACGGCGGGCCAACGCTTGGTGCGCTTGGAGCCGTAGGTGGCCAGCAGCCTGGCGCTGCCCGCATCCACGTGCGACGCCCAGCCGGTCGAGTCGCTGTGCGCCATGACGTGGCTGCCCAGCAGCGATTGCATGCCCTCGGCAAAACCCTTGAAAGGCACGTGCTGGAGCTTGATGCCGGCCTTGAACGCGAACTCTTCCACCGCCAGGTGCGGCGTCGTGCCGGTGCCCGGCGAGCCGTAGGTGAACTTGTCCGGGTTGGCCTTGGCGTAGTCGACCAGGTCCTTCACCGACTTGATCGGCGAATCGGCCCGGACCACGATGCCGAAGGTGTACCCGGTCAGGTTCGCGATGTAGGTGAAGTCCTTGAGCGGGTCGAACAGCATCTTCTGCATGTGCGGCAGCCGCGCGATGCCGATGGTCAACTGCGACAGCGTGTAGCCATCCGGGCGCGCACCGACCAGCTCGTTCGGCCCCAGCATCCCGCTGGCACCGGCCTTGTTCTCCACCACCATCGTGCCGCCCAGCGCCTTGCCCGCGCTGTCGGCGAGCGCGCGCATCACCGCATCGGTCGCGCCGCCGGCCGGCCACGGGCAGATCAGCTTGATCGGCTTGGCCGGGAAGGCTTGCGCGCGGGCGACGCCGGGCAAAGCCAGCGCCGCCGGGAGGGAGAGGCCGGCCTGGAGAAGCCGGCGGCGGGTAGGGTCGGTTCGGGTCATGAAGAGCTCCTTGAGCAGCCAATCTAGCGGAGCCGTTCGCGAGCGCCATGGGGGTAAGCCTGTAACACGGACGCCTGCGCGACTGCGCGGACGGCATACTCCCGCCATGCATGTGCTCAGCCCAGCGGCGACCTACGTCCTCGCGCATCCAGGTACCTTCATCAAGCGGGTACTCAAGAGCTTCCAGTCGAACCAGGGACTGCTGCTGGCGGGCGCCGTGGCGTATTACGCGCTGCTGTCCGTGGTGCCGCTGCTGATCCTGGTGGTCATCGTGCTGTCGCACGTCGTCGAACAGCAGGAACTGCTCACGACCCTCGCCCGTTACCTCGAGTGGCTGTTCCCGGGGCAGTCGCCGGCCATCGTCGCGGAGCTGGGCAACTTCGTGCTCCACCGCCAGGTGATCGGGTGGGTCCTGTTCGTCACCATGCTGTTCTTCAGCTCGCTGGCTTTCACCGTGCTGGAGAAAGCGATGTCGGTGATCTTCCTGCACCGGTTCACGGTGCGGCGGCGCCACTTCATGATCTCCGCGGTCCTGCCTTACTGCTACATCCTGTCGCTCGGCTTGGGCCTGCTGGTGGTGACCCTGGTCGCCGGCGTGATCCAGGCGATCGGGGAGAACAGCGTCTCCTTCCTGGGGTTCGACTGGTCGCTGCGCGGCGTGTCGGGCGTGCTGCTGTACCTGCTGGGACTGGGCGGCGAGATCCTGCTGCTGACCTCCGTGTACATGGTGATGCCGGTCGGCCGGCTGTGGTGGCGCCACGCCCTGGTCGGGGGTGTGACCGCCGCGCTGCTGTGGGAGATCACGCGCCGGCTCCTGGTCTGGTACTTCGGCACGCTGTCGCAGGTGAGCGTGGTATACGGCTCGCTCACCACCGCCATCGTGGTCCTGTTCAGCCTGGAGATCGCCGCCACGCTGCTGTTGCTCGGCGCGCAGGTGATCTCGGAATACGAGCGGATCGACAAGAACGCGGTCCATCGTTCGCCGCGCCCGCCGGCCGTCGAGACGCCGGGGCGCTGATCGTCAGTGGTCGAGGATGGAGGCGAGAAACGCCGCGCCGCGCGCCGTGCGGGGCTGGTTGAAGAACTCCGCGGGCGTGCCGGTCTCCAGGATCTGGCCCTCGTCCATGAAGACGATGCGATCGGCGACCGAGCGCGCAAATCCCATCTCGTGCGTGACGCAGACCATGGTGATGCCCTGGCTGGCGAGGTCCCGCATCACGTCCAGGACCTCCTTGATCATTTCAGGGTCCAGCGCGGAGGTGGGCTCGTCGAACACCATGATCCTGGGCGTGAGGCACAGGGCGCGGGCGATCGCCACCCGCTGCTGCTGGCCGCCGGACAGCTGCAGCGGATATTTCGCCGCCTGTTCGGCGATGCGTACCCGCTCCAGTTGGGCCATGGCCCGCTCCTGCGCCACCTTGCGCGGCAATCCGGCCACCCAGACCGGCGCCAGCATGAGGTTCTCCAGCACGGTCAGGTGGGGGAACAGGTTGAACTGCTGGAACACCATGCCGACTTCGCGCCGCACCGCGTGCAGCGCCTTCAGGTCGCCTCCCAGCCTTTGCCCGGCCACCGTCAGCGTGCCTTCCTGGTAGTCCTCCAGGCCGTTGATGCAGCGCACGAGCGTGGATTTGCCGGACCCGGAAGGACCGCAGACCACCAGCCTTTCGCCTGGGGCGACGGACAGGTCGATGTCGCGCAGCACGTGCAGGCCGTCCGGGTACCACTTGTTGACGCGGTCGAAACGGATGATGGGTTGGTCGCTCATGCAGGGTCGCCGCGACCGCGGTCCAGGCGCCGCTCGACACGCAGGCTGTAGCGCGACATCGAAAAGCAGAAGGCGAAGTAGATCGCGGCGATGAAAAGGTAGCCTTCGATCATGAACGGGCGCCAGTTGGCGTCCGCCCCCACCGCCAGGGCCAGGGCGCCGGTGAGCTCGTAGAGCGAGACGATGGTCACGAGCGAAGTGTCCTTGAAGAGGCCGATGAAGTTGTTCATGATGCCCGGCACCACTGCCGCCAGCGCTTGCGGCAGGACGATCTTGCGCTGCATCTGCCAGTAGGACAGGCCCAGGCTCTGCGCCGCCTCCAGCTGGCCACGGCCGAGGGTCTGCAGGCCGCCCCGCACGATCTCCGCCATGTAGGCGCCGGCGAACAGCGTGATGCCGACCATGACCCGAAGCAGCACGTCGGGCGACTTCCCGACCGGCAGGAACAGGGGGAACAGGAAAGATGCCATGAACAGGACCGAGATCAGCGGGACGCCGCGGGCCAGTTCGATGTAGCCCACGCACACGGCGCGCACCGCCGGAAGTTGCGACTGCCGTCCGAGCGCCGCCAGCACCGCCAGCGGGAAAGCCAGTGCCATGGAGACCACGCTCAACAGGATGGTGAGCGGCAGCCCGCCCCACAGGTCCGTCCCGACCGGCGTAAGACCCAGTGTGCCGCCGCGCATCAACAGGAAGAACAGCCCCAGCCCGGCGACCCACAGCGGCCCTAGCCAGGGATTCCAGAAACGGCGTGAACAGCTTGCGATCACCAGCGACAGCAGCAGCAAGGTGGCCACGACCGGGCGCCAATGTTCCGCGTGCGGATAGCGACCGAGCAGGATGAACCGGCCCTTTTCCGCGATCACTCCCCAGCACGCCCCCGCACCGCGCGCGGCCTGGCAACGGTCTGCATCGGGGGCGAAGACGGCCTGCGCAATGCCCCAGCGCCAGGCGAGCGCCGCCAGCCACGCGAGCAGGGCCAGCAGCAGCAGCGATGCGATGGCGTTCGGGATCGTCGCGAAGAAATTGCGCCGCAGCCGCGCGAGCGGGCCGGCCAGGTGGGCGGGTGCCGGGCGGGCGGCGATCGCGGAGAAGCCGGCCTCCACGTCAGCGTTCCTTCAGCCGCATGCGGGCGTTGAAGGCGTTCATCAGTGCCGCGGTCGCCAGTGACATGCACAGGTACACCGCCATGATGATCGTGATGCACTCGACCGCGCGGCCGGTCTGGTTCAGCGAAGTGTTGGCGATCGAAACCAGTTCCGGATAACCCACGGCGACCGCCAGCGAGGAGTTCTTGGTGAGGTTCAGGTACTGGTTGGTCATCGGCGGGATGACCACCCGCATGGCCTGCGGCAGGGTCACCAGGCGCAGGGTCCGCCAGGGCGACAGGCCCAGCGACGCCGCTGCCTCGTGCTGCGCGCGCGGAACCGACGCGATGCCCGCACGCACGATCTCGGCAATGAACGCCGAGGTGTAGAACACGAGCCCCAGCAACAGCGCCAGGAACTCCGGGGTGAGCGCGCCGCCGCCCTCGACCTGGAAGGCGCCGAGTTGCGGCATCTCCCAGTGCAGGCCGCCTTCCCATGAAGGCGTCGGAAAGGACAGGCCGCTCTTGCTGAGGAACAGCCAGTCGCCCAGGCGCAGCGCTTCGGCCGGCAGGGGCAGGTATTGCGTCAGCAGCAAGTACCACATCAGCAGTTGCAGCAGCAGCGGGATGTTGCGAAAGCACTCGACGTAAGCGGAGCACAGGCCACGCAGCAGCGGGTTGCGGGAGAAGCGGCCGACGCCGAGCAGGGTGCCGAGCAGGGTGGCGAGCACGATGCCGGCGAGCGCTACGCGCAAGGTGTTCAGCAGCCCGACCAGGAACGCGCGCCAGTACGGCTGGGTGGACTCGTAGTTCAGCCAGCTCTCGCCGATGTCGAAGCCGGCTGGATCGCGCAGGAAGTCGAAGCCGCTGCGGATGCCGCGCAGGCGCATGTTGTCCAGCGTGTTGGACAGCAGCAGCCACCCAAGGAAGGCCAGCGCCAGCAGCAGCAGGGCCTGGTAGATCCAGCCGCGCAGCGCCGGGCTGCGCCAGGAAAGGTCGGCCTTGCGCGTCCTCGGCGGCGCGGCGCGCGCCGGGATCAGAGGGGGCTCGGCCACGCCCGGATCAGCGCACCGGCGGCGCGTACATCAGGCCCCCTTTGGACCAGAGGTTGTTGCTGCCGCGGGGCAGGCCGAGGACGCTCTTGGGGCCGACGTTGCGCTCGAAGATTTCGCCGTAGTTGCCCACCGCCTTGACGGCGCGCGCCAGCCATTCCTTGTCGAGACCGAGCAACTTGCCCGTGTCCTCGGTCGTGCCGAGCAGGCGGCCGATGGCGGGGTCCTTGCTGTCCTTTTGCATCGCTTCGGCGTTGGCCTTGGTGATGCCGTACTCCTCGGCTTCGAGCAGCCCGAAGACGACCCAGCGCACGATCGCGAACCATTCGTCGTCGCCGCGCCGCACCGCCGGGCCGAGCGGCTCCTTGGAGATCAGTTCGGGCAGGATGACGTGGTCGGCCGGCGTCTTGGCCTCCTTGTTGCGCACGGAGGCGAGGCCCGACGCGTCGGTGGTGTACGCCTGGCAGCGACCCGAGAAATAGGCCGCGTTGGCGGCTTCGAACTTGTCGAACACCACGGGCTTGAGGTTCAGCCCATTGGCGCGCGAGTAGTCCGTCAGGTTCTTCTCGGTCGTGGTACCGGACTGCACGCACACGGTGGCGCCCTTGAGTTGCTTGGCGCTCTTGACCTTGGTTTTGGCCGGCACCATGAAGCCCTGGCCGTCGTAGTAGGTGACGCCGGTGTAGTTCAGTCCCAGCGAGGCATCGCGGGTGAGCGTCCAGGTCGTGTTGCGCGAGAGGATGTCGACCTCGCCGGACTGGATGGCCGTGAAGCGCTGCTGCGAGTTGAGCGGCACCCACTTGACCTTGTTCGCGTCGCCCAGGGTGGCGGCCGCGATGGCGCGGCAGACGTCGACGTCCAGCCCGGTCCAGTTGCCGCTGCTGTCGGCCTGGCTGAAGCCGGCCACGCCGGTGCTGACGCCGCAGACCACCTGGCCGCGCGCCTTGATGGCGTCGAGGGTCTTGCCGGCGTGGGCCGGCGCCGCGAGCACCGAGGCGGCGCAGGCGAGGGCGGCGGCGACGAGGCGGCCGGAAAGGATTCGGTTCATGTTCTTGCTCCCGGGATCACGGTCAGCGCGGCGCCAGGCGGATCGCGCCGTCGAGGCGGATCACTTCGCCGTTCAGCATGTCGTTTTCGAAGATGTGCCTGGCCAGCTTCGCATAGTCCTCGGGCGTGCCGAGGCGCGACGGGAAAGGCACGCTGGCGGCCAGTGCGTCCTGCACTTCCTTGGGCATGCCGAACAGCATCGGCGTGCCGAAGATGCCGGGCGCGATCGTCATGTTGCGGATGCCGTTGCGCGCCAGGTCGCGGGCGATCGGCAAGGTCATGCCGACCACGCCGCCCTTGGAGGCGCTGTACGCGGCCTGGCCGATCTGGCCGTCGTACGCTGCCACGGAGGCGGTGGAGATCATGCAGCCGCGCTCGCCAGTGGCTTCCGGTTCGTTCTTCGTCATCGCTTCGGCGGCCAGCCGGATCATGTTGAAGCTGCCCACCAGGTTGACCATGATGGCCTTCTGGAACACCCCCAGGTTGTGGGCACCGTTCTTGCCGACCGTCTTCTCGGCCGGTGCGATGCCGGCGCAGTTGACCAGGCCCATCAGCTTGCCCATGGACTGCGCCTTGGCCACCACGGCCTGGCCATCCGCTTCCTGGCTGACATCGCACTTGACGAAGGCGCCGCCGATCTCCCGGGCCACCGCCTCGCCCTTTTCGACCTGCATGTCGGCGATGACGACCTTGCCGCCCGCCGCCACCAGCATGCGTGCCGTGCCTTCGCCCAGCCCGGACGCGCCGCCGGTGACGATGAAGACCTTGCCCTGGATGTCCATGTTTCTGCTCCTGTGGAGGCGTTGAGTTTGCGGCGATTATCGGGTACGAAAAAGCCGCCCGCAGGCGGCGTGTTTTGGAGCTATCGCGTGGTCACTTGAATCCGACGCGGTCGAGCATCTGCTGCACCTTCACGGTGTTCGCTCCGACCGCGGCCAGCGGAATGGTCTCGGCCTTGAAGTCGCCGCCGCTCATGGCCCGCAGCGCCGGGTTGTTGACCTTCACGCCCTTGGCCGTGGGCCATTCGTTGTTGCCGTTGGCGAAGTGGTTCTGGGCGTCGGCGCTGGCCAGGTATTCCAGGAACTTCACCGCGGCTTCCGGATTCTTGCTGTTCCTGGCGACCGCGCCGCCGGCGATGTTGACGTGCGTGCCCCAGGTCGCCTGGTTCGGGAACACGATGCCGACGCGTTCCATCAGCGACTTGTCCTCGGGCGCGCTGGACCGCAGCAGGCGGGCGATGTAATACGTGTTGCTCACGGCGATCTGGCACTCGCCCGTGGCCACGGCCTTGATCTGGTCGGTGTCGCCGCCCTTCGGGTCGCGAGCCATGTTGGCGACAATGCCCTTCAGCCAGGCCTCCGCCTTCTGTTCGCCCATGTGCTCGGTGACCGCGCCGAACAGCGACAGGTTGTACGGGTGCGAACCGGAACGCAGGCAGACCTTGCCCTTGTTCTTGGGATCGGCCAGTTCCTCGTAGGTGTCGACGTCGTCGCGCTTGACCTTCATCTTGTCGTACACCACCACGCGCGCCCGGGTCGAAAAGCCGAACCAGGTGGTGCCTTCCGGGCCGGCCGAGGCGCGGTACTGGGTCGGGATCGCATCTTCCAGCGCCTTGGAGCGGATCGGCTTGAACAAGCCGTCGACGTCACCGCGGTACAGGCGGGCCGCGTCCACCAGCAGGATCACGTCGGCCGGCGAAGCGGTGCCCTCGGCCTTCAAGCGGGCCAGAATACCGGCGTCGTCCGCATCCACCCGGTTGATCTTGATGCCGGTGGCCTTGGTGAAGTTGCCGTACAGCGCTTCGTCGGTGGGATAGTGGCGGGCGGAATAGAGGTTCAGCACCTGCTCCTGCGCGGCCACCGAAGTGACGGCGGCGGCGAGGAGGGCGGCAATGCTCAGGGCCTTGGAAATCATCGAGTCGGTCCTTGGAGAACAGGATAGGTTGCGTGGAGTCGAACATCATAAGTCAAACGAGAATCATTCTCACTGGCGCGGTCGCCAAACTGCGGCGCGCGGCCGTGCTGCTGCTGCCGGTGCTGCTGGTTGCCTGTGCCGCGAGCAAGCCGCCGCCGCAAGCGCCGCTTGCCGCGCAGCAGCCGCCCCCGGCGGTAGCCGTGCCCAAGGTGCCGCCGCGGGTCGGGCTGGCGCTGGGCGGCGGCGCCGCGCGCGGCTTCGCCCATGTCGGGGTCATCCAGGTGCTGGAGGAGGCAGGGATCAAGCCGCAGCTGGTGGTCGGCACGTCCGCTGGCAGCCTGGTGGCGGCGCTCTACGCCAGCGGGCGCAACGGCCAGCAACTGCAGGCGGTTGCCACGCAGATGGACGAGGCGGCGTTCGCCGACTGGACGCTGCCGATCTTCAGCCGCGGCGTGCTGCGCGGCGAGGCCCTGGCGCGCTACGTGAACAGCCAGGTCGGCAATCGGCTGATCGAGAGCATGCCACTGCCCCTGGGCATCGTCGCCACCGACCTGAATTCCGGCGCGGGCGTGCTGTTCCAGCGTGGCGACACCGGCGCGGCCGTGCGGGCGTCCAGCGCGGTGCCCGCGGTCTTCCTGCCGGTCAAGATCGGCAGCCAGGAATACGTCGACGGCGGCCTGGTGTCGCCGGTGCCGGTGCGCTACGCACGGCAGATGGGCGCGGAGGTGGTGATCGCGGTCGACATCTCGAACGCGCCCGACGGCAATCCGTCGTCGGATCCGATCCAGATCCTGCTGCAGACGTTCGCCATCATGGGCAAGAGCATCAACAGCTGGGAATTGAGGGATGCGGATGTCGTGGTGCGGCCGGCCTTGCGGGGCATGGGCGGGGGCGACTTCGCCGGCAAGCGCCGGGCCATCGACGCCGGCCGTGCAGCGATGCTGGCGGCGCTGCCGCAGCTGCGCGCCACGCTCGAAGTGAAAGCGCACGCGCCTTGAAGCAGTCAATAAAAAAGCGGTCAGTCTTGCGACTGACCGCTAAGGGATCCTGAACCGAAAAGGTATCGAAGGACCCGAGGAGACAACCTGAAGAACTCTCGCACGCGAGAGTGTCTGATAGACATCCTGTCGTGGCGCGAGTTCCTGCTACACCGAAGTGATGTCAGGAACTTGCAAATTCTCGCCTGCTCAGGCGGTGCGCTTGGCCTTGGCCGGGGCCTTGGCGGAGTTCACTGCGGTGTTGGCCACGGCATTGAAGTTGGCTTCGGCGACGTCAGCGGCTTGCTTGACGGCCTTCTGCACCGATTCCAGGGCGTTGTTGCCAGCGGCAACGGCGCTCTTGAACACGGCGACGGCGGTTTCGGAGCCGGCCGGTGCGTTCTTGGCGGCGTTGTCGACGACGGCCAGGAACTTCTTCTGGGCTTCGGCGACCTGGCCTTCGAAGTTCTTGCCGAACTCGGCGCCGGTGGAGGCGGTGATGTCATACAGGTGACGGCTGTAGGCAGCGGTCTTCTCGGCCATCGGCTGGATCAGCGCGGCTTGCAGCGCCAGCAGTTCCTGCGCGTCCTTGACGCCCATGAACGACTGCGCGCTCTCGGCGGCTTCGGAGAGGGCCAGGCGGGAAGCGGTCACGTTCAGTTCGATCAGCTTCTCGATGCCTTCGAAAGCCTTGGTGGTCAGGCCGAAAAAGGTTTCGACGTTGGCCTTCTGGGCGGCCATCATTTGTTCAACGGTCAACATGGTATTCACTCCGGTCAATGGAAAGGGTTAGGGTGCGACTTTCATCTGCCCTGAACCAACCACGGGGCCGGGCCCTCGCTGATGTTGCAGTGCAGCATGAATCAATTATAGGGATGGCTCGCCCCATTGCAAGCAATTTTTGTTGCAGCGCAGCAAAAAGATGCCCACAGCAGCTGCAGGGCTGAGTTGGAGGGCCGCCAGAATGCAGGCATGCAGGTGTTCTACGCGGACCAGTTCGTCCTGCCCCTCCCCGCCGGCCACCGGTTTCCCATGGGCAAGTACCGGCTGGTCCGGGATCGCCTGGCCGCCGAGCTCCCGGAGGTCTGGCTGATGCCGGCCGAGCCCGCGACCGACGGCGAACTGGCGCTGGTGCATACGCCCGGATACATACAGGCGATCAGCGACGGCAGCGTGGAGCCGGCGATCATGCGCGAAATCGGCTTTCCCTGGAGTGCGGCGATGGCCGAGCGGGCGCGGCGGTCCGTCGGCGCCACCATCTCCGCCTGCCGGGCCGCCTCTCGGGAAGGCATCGCCGCCAACATCGCCGGCGGCACGCACCACGCGTACCCCGACAGGGGCAGCGGCTTCTGCGTGTTCAACGACGCCGCCGTCGCTGCGCGGCTGATGCAGGCCGAACATGCGCGGGTGCGGCGCACTCCCCTGCGGGTCGCGATCATCGACCTCGACGTCCACCAGGGCAACGGCACCGCCCGCATCTTTCGGGACGACCCGACCGTGTTCACGCTCTCGCTGCACGGGCAGAAGAACTTCCCCTTTCGCAAGGAAGCGAGCGACCTGGACGTAGCCCTTCCCGACGGCACCACGGACGACGCCTACCTGCAGGCGCTGGAGCGGGCGCTGGAGGAGCTGTCGCATCGATTCGACCCGGCGCTGGTCATCTACCTGGCCGGTGCCGACCCGCACGAGGGCGACCGGCTCGGCCGCCTGAAGCTCACCTGGGACGGGCTGGAGGCGCGCGACCGCCGCGTGTTCGACTACGCCTGGCAGCGCGGCCTGCCGCTCGCCTTCGCCATGGCCGGCGGCTACGGTCACCGCATCGAGGACACCGTGCAGGTGCAGATGAACACCTTCGCCGCCGGCGTGGCGTACGCGCGCCGCTGGCACAATCGCCCGCGATGAGCGATCCGACTCCCGCCAAGCCGCAGCCCGAGGGGCGCGCCGGCTACAAGGCCTTTCGCACCATCGGCACCCGCTGGATGGACAACGACGCCTATGGGCACGTGAACAACGTCGTCTACTACAGCTGGTTCGACACGGTGGTCAACGCCCACCTGGTCGAGCGCGGCGTGCTGGACATCGAAAAGGGCGACACCATCGGCCTCGTGATCGAGACCCAGTGCAACTACTTCGCCTCGGTGTCCTTCCCGCAGACGGTGGAAGCCGGGCTGCGGGTGGCGCGCATCGGCAGCTCCAGCGTCCGCTACGAGGTCGGCCTGTTCGTGCAAGGCGAGCCGCTGACGGCTGCCAAAGGCCATTTCATCCATGTCTACGTCGATCGGGCCAGCCGCCGTCCAGCGCCGCTGCCAGCGGCGCTGAGGCAGGTCCTGCAGGAATTGCAATGAACACCAGCCAAGTCGCGACGGTCGTCGCCGATGCCGCGAGCGTCGACGCGGCGATCGCCAGCCGCTTTTCCTGCCGGGCCTTCCACCGCGAGCGCGAAGTGCCGCGCCAGCTGCTGCTGGACATCCTGGACGTTGCCGCGCGGGCGCCGTCCGGCACCAACACGCAGCCGTGGCAGGTCTACGTGCTGCAGGGCGCCAGCCGCGACGCCCTGGTCGACAAGGTCTGCGCCGCCCACGATGCCGCGTATGCGGATCCTTCCAGGGCCGCGGAGTACCGCGAGGAGTACGACTACTACCCGACGAAGTGGGTCTCCCCCTTCATCGACCGCCGGCGCGAGAACGGCTGGAGCCTCTATGGCCTGCTCGGCATCGCCAAGGGCGAGAAGGACAAGATGCACGCGCAGCACCAGCGCAATTTCCGCTTCTTCGACGCCCCGGTCGGCCTGATGTTCACGATCAACCGCATCCTGGGACGCGGCTCCCTGATGGACTACGGCATGTTCCTGCAGAACGTGATGGTGGCGGCACGGGCGCACGGCCTGCACACCTGTCCGCAGGCGGCCTGGAACGGCTACGCGAAGATCATCCTGCCGCACGTCGGCGCGGGCGGGGACGAGATGCTGGTGTGCGGCATGTCCCTGGGCTACGCGGACCTGCAGTCGCCCGTGAACGGCTTCCGGACGCCGCGCGAACCGGCCACGGCCTTCACCCGCTGGGTGGAGTAGCGAAGCTCAGAGCTTGCCGAAGCGCTTCTTCACGTCGGCGATGCAGGGCTCGCGGCCTTCGCCGGGCAGCATCTCGCAGCGCTCCCGCGCCGAGATGTACTGGGCCTCGGCCATCTTCTCGGCGACGACGGTGCGCTCGCGCACGGTGTTTTCGGCCCGCAGCGTAGGCGTGGCGACGTCGTTCTGCAGCTTGGCTTCGACCTTCGCGTCGTTGTAGACCATCTTGGCGTCCCGGCGGCAGACCTCCTTGGCCTGGCCGTCCATGTCCTTGCAGCGGATCAGCGAGATCGAATAGGCAGCCTCGGCCTTTTGCAGGCGCAGCTTGCGGTCGTTCTCCGGCGTCGGCAGTGCCTGGAAGTCGAGCTCCGCCTGCTGCACGTCGCGGTCTCCGCGCGCCTGCTCGTTGCAAAGCTCGCGGGCGTGGCCCTGCACGCGCCGGCAGCGCGTCTGCGCGTGGTCGTAGCCTTCCTCGATGCGCACCTTGTGGGCTTTCACGTCGTCGCGGGTGAGCACGGGGTTGATCAGCGGCGGCGGCGCGGCGAAGGCGGCGGTGCAGGCCAATGCGGCGGCCAGGCAGGCGAGGCGGATGGTCATGAAGCTGGTCTCCCTCAGCGGGTCTTGTCGGTCGTTTCGTCGCTGCGCAACCCGGGGTTGGCACGCTGCCGGGCGGTCGGCCCCCCAGCGTTCTCGCTGGCCACGCCACCGCGGCTCTGGATGCGCCCGAGCAGCTGGTCGCGGCGGCCCGCGATGACGTCCAGGTCATCGTCCGTGAGCTTGCCCCACTGTTCCCTGACCTTGCCCTTGAACAGCTTCCAGCGGCCCTGGATGCGATCCTGATTCATGCGCTTGCCCCGTTGTTCTTGCCAGCGCGATCATCGTGCGGCACAGCTTGACAGGCGGGTAGGAGGCGCCGGCCACGTGCCGTAGTCCCCGGCTGACAGACGAGTTGGCAGGCAGCGGCTCGCTGCCGGGCTGCGTCGATAATCGCCTCCGTCAAGAAAGCCTGGAGTCCTGCCCTGACCATTGCCGGCATCCCGATCGACTTCATCCTGTTTGCCGCCACGCTGCTGGGCGTTGCGCTGTTCCACCACCACACCTTGCGCGTGGCGGTGAGCGGCATGCTGGTGATCGCCGTGTACAAGCTCGCCTTCGGTGACTTCTCGGGCAGGCCCGGCGTGCCGGGATTGCTCGCGCTGCTGGCCCACGAATGGGTGACGCTGGGCAACCTGCTGGGGCTGCTGCTCGGCTTCGCGCTGCTGGCCGACCACTTCGAACGCAGCCACCTGCCCGAGCTCTTGCCGCGCTTCCTGCCCGACGACTGGAAAGGCGGCTTCTGCCTGCTGTTGCTGATCTTCGTGCTCTCCAGTTTCCTGGACAACATCGCCGCGGCCATGATCGGCGGCGCCATGGCGCACGTCCTGTACCAGGGAAGGGTGCACATCGGCTTCCTGGCGGCGATCGTGGCCGCCAGCAACGCCGGGGGCGCGGGCAGCGTCGTGGGCGACACGACGACCACGATGATGTGGATCGCCGGGGTCCGGCCGGGACAGGTCGTCGAGGCCTATGTCGGCGCGGTGGTGGCGATCCTGTTCTTCGGGGTGTTCGCCGCCCGGCAGCAGCATGCGCTGCAGCCGATCATGAAGGACAACCCGGCGGGGGTTCGCGTCGATCTGCCGCGGCTGGCCGTGGTCGCCGTGATGCTGCTGGCCGCGATCGGCACCAACATCGTCTGCAACCTGTACGCGCCGGAGCTGCTCACGCGCCTGCCCCTGATCGGCGTGTCGGTCTGGGCCGCGCTGCTCGTCACGACCCCCTGGCGGCAGCCTGCCTGGACCCTGCTGCCGCATGCGCTGCGCGGCAGCATCTTCCTGCTGTCGCTGGTGTCGTGCGCGGCCATGATGCCCGTGAAGGCGCTGCCCGCGGCCTCCTGGGGCACCACGCTCGGGCTGGGTTTCGTCAGCGCCGTGTTCGACAACATTCCGCTGACGGCACTGGCGCTGCGGCAGGGCGGCTACGACTGGGGCTTCGTCGCCTATGCGGTCGGCTTCGGCGGATCGATGATCTGGTTCGGCTCGTCCGCGGGCGTGGCGCTGTGCAACATGTACCCGCAAGGCCGTTCCGTCGGCGCCTGGCTGCGCGGCGGCTGGCATGTGGCGGTGGGTTATCTTCTGGGCTACGCCGCGCTGATGCTGGTGCTCGGGTGGGATCCCGATGCGCATGCGCAGCGCGGACCGCAGATCGCGCCTCCCGCACCCGTCCACAATCTCACGCCATGAGCAAACCCCGCATCCTCGTCGCCCGAGCCGTCTTCCCGGAAACACTGGCCCTGCTGGAACGGCACTTCGAGGTGGAGGCCAACCAGGCCGACGCCGCCTGGAGCCGCCAGGAACTGATCGCGCGGCTGCAAGGCAAGGCCGGCGTCTTCACCACCGGCGGCGAGCGCATCGACGCCGAGCTGCTGGGCGCCTGCCCCGACCTGAAGATCTGCGCCAACATGGCCGTGGGCTTCAACAACTTCGACCTCCCGGCGATGACGGCTCGGCGCGTGCTCGGCACCAACACGCCGGACGTGCTGACGGAAACCACCGCCGACTTCGGCTTCGCCCTGCTGATGGCGACCGCCCGACGCCTGACCGAGAGCGAACATTTCCTGCGCGCCGGCCTGTGGAACAAGTGGACGATCGACCTGTTCGCCGGCTCCGACGTGCACGGGTCGACCCTGGGCATCCTCGGCATGGGCCGCATCGGCCAGGGCATCGCCCGCCGCGGCGCGCACGGCTTCGGCATGGACGTGATCTATCACAACCGCTCGCGGCTGTCGCCGCAGCTGGAGTCCGAATGCAAGGCGCGGTATGTCGGCAAGGAAGAACTGCTGAAGACCGCGGACCACCTGGTGCTGGTGCTGCCGTACTCCGCCGAATCGCATCACGCGATCGGTGCGCCGGAGCTGGCGCTGATGAAGCCCACGGCCACGCTCGTCAACATCGCCCGGGGCGGCATCGTGGACGACGCCGCGCTGGCGCAAGCCTTGCGCGACAAACGCATTGCTGCCGCCGGCCTGGACGTGTACGAGGGCGAGCCCAAGGTGCATCCGGACCTGCTCACCGTGCCCAACGTCGTGCTCACGCCGCATATCGCGAGCGCCACCGTGCCCACGCGCAAGGCCATGGCGAAGCTCGCCGCCGAGAACCTGGTCGGCTTCCTGGTCAATGGCCGGCCGCTGACGGCGCTGAACCCCGAAGTGCTCGCATAGTGGCGGCAGCAACGCCCGCGCGGGGCGGCCTGAGCCGAGAGCTGGTCCGGCTGATCAGCGGCCACGTGTTCCTGCATGCGTGCATGGCCGGCATGCGCATGGCCTCGCCGCTGCTGGCGCTGCGCGAAGGCTACAGCGAGGCCGCCGTCGGCGTCTTGCTGGCGCTCTATGCACTGACCCAGGTGTTCCTGTCGCTGCCGGCCGGGCGCTACGCCGACCGGCACGGCTTGAAGCGGCCGGTGGCCATCAGCGTCGCGGCGGCGAGTTTCGGCGCCGGGCTGGCGGTGATCTGGCCGGTCTTCCCGGTGCTGTGCATCAGCGCCTTGCTGACCGGTGGCGCCACCGGCAGCGCCGTCATCGCCTTGCAGCGGCACGTGGGCCGCGCCGCGCCCGATCCGCTGCAGCGCAAGCAGGTGTTCTCCTGGCTGGCGATCGGGCCGGCCTTCTCCAACTTCCTCGGGCCCTTCACGGCCGGGCTGCTGATCGACCATGCCGGCTTCCGCTGGGCCTTCCTGGTGATGGCGCTGCTGCCGCTGGTGGCCTGGCTGTTCGTTCGCACCGCCCGCGAGTTGCCGCCGCCACCCGGCCACGAAGCGGCACGGCCGGGCCGCTCATGGGATTTGTGGCGCGACCCGATGTTCCGCCGCATCATCCTGGTGAACTGGTTCCTCTCGGCAGCGTGGGACGTCCACACCTTCGTCGTGCCGGTGCTGGGGCACGAACGCGGACTGTCGGCGTCGGTGATAGGCACCATCCTCGGTAGTTTCGCCGCCGCGGCTGCCGCCATCCGCGTGGTGCTGCCGATGCTGGCCGCCCGCGTGCACGAATGGGCCCTGATCGCCTTCGCGATGGTGGCCAGCGCGCTGATCTACGCGGTGTACCCGTTCATGCACACCGCGCCCACGATGGCCGTGTGTTCCGTGCTGCTCGGCTTCGCCCTGGGCATGGTGCAACCGATGGTGATGAGCATGCTGCACCAGGTCACGCCCGAACACCGCCATGGCGAGGCGGTCGGCATGCGCATGATGGTGGTCAACGCCTCGTGCGTCGCGATGCCGATGCTGTTCGGCGCCGCCGGTGCGCTGATCGGGGTGGGTGCGGTGTTCTGGACCGTGGCCGCCACGCTCGCGGCCGGAACGCGGCTGGCCTTCCGGCTCAAAGACGGTAAAACGTCTTGATGATGTTCCAGGCGACCTGCGGGTCGTCGGCGAACTGGAACAGCTCGAGGTCGGCGGGCGAGATCACGCCTTCTTCGACCATCATCTCGAAGTTGATCAGCTTCTTCCAGTAGGCCGAGCCGAACAGCACGATCGGGACCTGGCGCGCCTTGCGCGTCTGCACCAGCGTGATGACCTCGAACAGCTCGTCCAGGGTGCCGAAGCCGCCCGGGAAGGCCACCAGCGCCTTCGCCCGCATCATGAAGTGCATCTTGCGCAGGGCGAAGTAGTGGAACTTGAACGACAGCTCCGGCGTGACATAGTTGTTGGCTGCTTCCTCCATCGGCAGTGCGATGGCCAGGCCGACGCTCATGCCGTCGGCGTCGTGGGCGCCGCGGTTGGCCGCTTCCATGATGCCGGGTCCGCCGCCGGTGCAGACGAACAGCTTGTCGCGGGCTTCCTTGTCGCTGCTGTACTCGGCGACAACTCGGCCGAAGGCCCGGGCGAGGTCGTAGTACTGGGCGTTGCGGGCCAATGCGCGGGCCCGGCGTGCGCCGGCCTCGTCGCCGGCATCCTGCGCGGCTTTCACCATGGCGGCCGCGCCTTCGGGGTCGCGAAAGCGCGCGCTGCCGAACACCACGATGGTGTTTTCGATGCCGCGGGCTTGCTGCTCCAGGTCGGGTTTGAGCAGTTCCAGCTGGAAGCGGATCCCGCGCGTTTCGCGCCGCAGCAGGAACTCGGGGTCGACGAAGGCGAGGCGGCTGGCGTCCGGGTCCAGGGGCAGGCCGGCGTCGTTGTGCGACTTCAGCGTGGCCCAGGCGTCCGCCAGTCGCTGGTCGTGGATGTTGCGGGTCGAAGACATAGAGTCACATTGTGGCCGCAATCGTGAACAGTCCGGATTCACGGCTGCCCACCTGTACCGCTATCCTTGGCCCCAACAAGGGTCGAAGGGAAAGCTTGGAAAACCTGCTTTATCACGTGCTGCTCGACGGCCGCCGGATCGGCCCGTATGACAGGCGGACCATCGTCGGCATGCGCATGAAGAAGGCGCTGACCAGCGCCCAGGTGCTGGAGGCCGCCGACGGTGCCAAGCTCACCGTCGCGCAGCTGGTGAACCGGATGCAGCCGGCGGATGTCGAGCCGGTCGCGGTGGACGAGCCCAAGGCCACGGAGCCGCCGCGCGCGGGCATCTACTCGGTCGTGCAAGGCCAGTTCGCGGCCACCCTGCTCGAGGTGGAAGGCGCCGGCCTGGCCATCCCGCCGTTCAAGGGCGAGCTGGAAATCCGTGTCCAGACGCGGGTGCTGCGCATCGCCGGCCGGGTGCGCGACGGGCTGGCCTGGAAGGAAGACCGCATCAAGTTTCCCTTGCTGGACATCGCGCATGCGCGGCTGCGCGGCAAGGTCGTGGACCTCTGGATCCGCTCGGCGAGCCAGGCCACCCTGCAGCGATTGAGCCTGGACCTGGGCTCGCCGGAGTCCGCCGGCGAGCTGGCCGAGAGCCTGCCGCATGCCGCGCCCTGGCCCGGCAGCGAGCCGCTTGCACGCAAGGCGGGCGGCGGCAAGGGCCCCGTGCCTCCGATGCTGTGGGTCGGGCTGCTCGGCCTGGCGCTGGTGGTGGGCGCCTTGCTGGTCCTGGCGCTGGTGCACAACCTCTGAATCGCTAGGCGCGCGACGCCAGCCAGGCGAGCAAGGGTCCACGCGCCGCCGTGAGGTTCTTGTAGGCCAGCACGGCCTCGGTCATCGAGGCGAGCGAGTCGTGCATGCGCTGCGCATCCCCGGGCGTGGCGATCACGTCCGGCAGTGCTTGCAACATGACCCGGATGGTGAACACCGCCTGCGAGGTGCCGGGCACCGGCAGGAAGGTCTGCCGCTCGTGGCGCAGGAAGCAGGCTGCGGCGAACAGCGCCGGGTCGTGTGTGGCGGGCCACGGTGCCCGAGCCTGACGATGCGGGTGCTGGTCATAGCGGCCGCTGGGTGTCACGGTCCAGACGAAGCGCTCGAAGCGCTCGCCCGAGGTCACCAGCCGCACCAGCTGCGTGCCGGCTGCCAGCAGGAGCTGGTTGTCCGCCACCGGTGCATGCACGGCGGCAAACGGCAGTCCCACCTTTTCTTCCGGGGCCCAGTGGGAGGGAACGCTGACGCACAGCCAGGGCAGGGTGGTGGTCGCTCCGTCGAGCACCGCGAAGTCTTCCTCGAAGGCGAGTTCGATCGGCCCCGCGACCGCATGGCCTTCGGCCTGCGCCTGGGCGGCGATCGCCTGCAGCGCCGGTTGCGCATCGAAACCCGCAACGGCCAGGCGGCTGCGGCCGCTGGCGAACACCTGCTCCTTCTCGTGCCAGAGCGGGCTGCCGGCGAGCAGCGGCGTCAGCTGGGGCACGCCGGGCGCGAGCCGCCGCAGCCCTGGCTGCATGCGGAACGGCACGCCGGCCCGGGCGGTGTCGAATGCGGCGAAAGGATGGAGGGCCATGAAAAAAGGCTCCTTGCGGAGCCTCTGGACAGGTGGGGCGCTTAGACGCGCCGGCGGTATTCGCCGGTGCGGGTGTCGATTTCCACCTTGTCGCCCTGCGCCACGAAGATCGGTACGCCGATCTCGAAGCCGGTGGCGAGCTTGGCGGGCTTGAGCACCTTGCCCGACGTGTCGCCCTTGACGGCCGGCTCGGTCCAGGTGATCTCGCGCTCCAGGCTGGTGGGCACCTCGACGGAGATGGCCTTGCCATCGTAGAACACCACTTCGGCGGGCATGCCTTCTTCGAGGTAGTTCAGCGCGTCGCCCATGTTTTCGGCTTCGACTTCGTACTGGTTGTACTCGCTGTCCATCCAGACGTACATCGGCTCGGCGAAGTAGGAATACGTGCAGTCCTTCTTCTCCAGCACGATCTGGTCCATCTTGTCGTCGGCCTTGAACACCGTCTCGGTGCCCTGGTTGTTCAGCAGGCTCTTGAGCTTCATGCGCACGGTGGCCGAGTTGCGGCCGCCGCGCGAGTATTCGGTCTTCAGCACGACCCAGGGCTGGCCGCTGTTCATGATCACGTTGCCGGCGCGGATTTCTTGGGCGATTTTCATAACGGTGTCTCGGTGAGCCGCGAAACGCGACAAGCGCGCAGCTGCGGGCGTTGGTGCTGCACGGGCCTTCCTGGCCTGTGGCGCAAAGCCCTAGATTCTACCGTGCCCGCGCGCGGCCTGCTCCAGCCCGGCCACGAGCTCGGGCAAGGCCAGCACCCGGGCCCTCGCCTGCCCTGCGTGCGCCCGCCATTGCGCGGGCTCCACGGTCGGCAACGCCCCCGTTGCCACCCCGTTCCAGGCGAGGAAGAAGTCACGCAGCCGTGGTGGCGGATCCAGCCAGTCGAGAAAGGCTTCCAGCTTGGGGTGGTGGGCGCAGTCGTCCTGGGGATAGAGCTGCCAGGCGAACGGCACCCCCGCCAGCAGCGCGCGCACCAGTGAATCCTCACCGCGCACCAGGTTGAAGTCGCATGACCACAGCAGGTGGTCGTACTCGCGCTGGCTCAGCAGCGGCAGCCAGTGCAGGCGCAGATTGCCGGCAGCGTTCCACCCGGGGATTTCGGTCGCCAGCCGCGCCAGCGCCTCCTGGGTGGCGGTGCTGGCGCGGCCCGCGGTGACCAGCAGCTGCGTCGCGCGGCCCGACTCTGCCAACTGGCGCAGCAACTGCGGCAAGGCCGGCGGCTCGTAGCAGAACAGGCTCACCACCTGCAGCGCGGCATCCAGCCCGGCATCGCGCAGCCAGGCCTTGCGATCGAAGGCGGCCTGACGGCGGGCCAGCTCGTTTTCCCGCAGCAAACCTCCGGTGCCCTGCGTGAACCCTGGATAGAAGAAGCGCTTCACCAGGCCGGCACCGGGCCCGTGGCCCACTGGCGAGGGCAGGCCGTGGGTCCGCTCCACGTAGGGCTCGGCCGAGAGGTATTCGAGGTTGAACCAGGCTGGCTGCGTGCCCCGCGCGGACGCCGCGGCAGCCATCGCCGCGACGAACGGGTCCGGCGGATCGCAGCCGAAGGCCTCGATGACGACTTCCCCCGGCGACAGCGGCGGCGGGGTGCCGGTCCACGGCACCACCTGCACTCCCGGCCAGCCCTGCGGCGCCATCCACTGGAGCGGCGAGGGATCGTCGATCCACAGGCGGACGGGATGGCCGCGCGTGGCGAGTTCCACCGCCAGCCGCCAGCAGACGCCGGCGTCCCCGTGGTTGTCGATGACCTTGCAGAAAATGTCCCAACGCATGTCGCTCGGATAATAGGGGCATGGTGCAGGATCACTCCGATGAACTCCTGGCGCAGGTAGCGGCCTTGCCCGCGCTGCCCGGGGTCTATCGCTACTACGACAAGGAAGGCGGCGTGCTCTACGTGGGCAAGGCGCGCAACCTGAAGAAGCGCGTCTCCAGCTACTTCACCAAGAACCATGGCGGCACGCGCATCGGCCACATGGTCGGCAAGATCGACCGGCTGGACACCACGGTGGTGCGGTCCGAGGCCGAGGCCTTGCTGCTCGAGAACAACCTGATCAAGACGCTGGCGCCGCGCTACAACATCCTGTTCCGCGACGACAAGAGCTACCCCTACCTGAAGATCACCGGCTCGCCCGACAAGCAGGGATTCGCCAGCGACCGTGGCGGCGCGCCGTCCGCCGCGGTGTTCCCGCGGGTGGCCTACTACCGCGGCTCCGTCGACCGCAAGCACCGCTACTTCGGCCCTTATCCCAGCGCGTGGGCGGTCAAGGAATCGATCCAGCTGCTGCAGAAGGTGTTCCGGCTGCGCACCTGCGAGGACACGGTGTTCGCCAACCGCACGCGGCCCTGCCTGCTGTACCAGATCAAGCGCTGCACCGGCCCCTGCGTGAACCTGGTGACGCCCGAGGACTACCACCGCGACGTGCTGAACGCCGAGGCCTTCCTGCGCGGCGACACCCAGACGGTGCTGCACGAGCTCGAGCAGCGGATGATGGCGCACGCGGAAAAACTGGAGTTCGAGCAGGCGGCCGAACTGCGCAACCAGATGGGTGCCCTGTCCAAGGTGTTGCACCAGCAGTCGGTGGAGACGGCATCGGACAAGGACGTCGACATCCTGGCCGTGCAGGTGCAGGGCGGCAAGGCCTGCGTCAACCTGGCGATGATCCGCGGCGGGCGCCACCTGGGCGACCGGGCCTACTTCCCGAGCCACGTGGAAGACGCCACGGCGGTGCAGGATTTCGGTGACGCGGCCGACGCCGCCGATGCGGCCGATGCCGCCGATGAAGCCCCGATGACCCAGCCGGTCGAAGTGCAGGTGCTGGAAGCCTTCATTGCCCAGCACTACCTGGGCGTGCCGGTGCCCGCCGCACTCATCACCAGCCACCCCGTGGATCGGGAACTGGTGGACGCGCTGACGCTGCAGTCGGGCGTGCGCATCGCGGCCGTGCACAACCCGCGCGGCCAGCGGCGCCTGTGGCTGGACATGGCGCAGAAGAACGCCGAACTGCAGCTGGCGCGACTGCTGGCCGAGGAGGGCTCGCAGCAGGCGCGCACGCGCGCCCTGGTGGATGCGCTGGACCTGGCGCCCGACCACCTGGACACCTTCCGCGTGGAATGCTTCGACATCTCGCACACGGCCGGCGAGGCGACCCAGGCTTCCTGCGTCGTCTTCCACCACCACCAGATGCAGAACCGCGAATACCGGCGCTACAACATCGACGGCATCACGCCCGGGGACGACTACGCGGCGATGCGGCAGGTGCTGGCCCGCCGCTATGCGCGGCTGGCGCA
>JAQGMY010000286.1 GCA_028292105.1 Ramlibacter sp. | reverse complement strand
CCGAGCCGCGACGGCACCAGGCAGCAGGTGCCCAAACGAGAAAAGGACGCTGGTCCCCGTCTCGCGACGGACCTGGCGTCCCATTGGCGGACCTTGCGGTCCGCTGGTTTGTTCTGTGTGTGTGGCTTAGCGAACGCGGCCGCGACGGAACAGGTTCACGATGGCCAGCAGGATGATGGCGCCGACCAGCGAGACCAGCACGGAGCCGATGCTCACGCCCTGGTTGATGGTGCCCACGCCAACCAGCGGGGAGATCAACCAGCCGCCCAGGAACGCACCCACGATACCCACCACAACGTTCAGCAGGATGCCCTGCTGGCCGTCGGTGCGCATCACGAGGCTGGCCAGCCAACCGACGATACCGCCAATGATCAACCAAATAATCAAACCCATATTGCACTCCTAGTGCCGCGAACGGCGTGTTGTTGATGGTGAGGCCACGGCCTTCTGGAGCCGCGTCCACCTGCCCCTCGCAGGGCCGGTGAAGCTGACTATGGTTGGCGACTGCAAGCGCGGGCGTAGTCGGTCGTTTAGCGACGGGGTGCGGGGGCGGCGCGTAGCCGCGTCGGACAAAGCCCCACTGGCTCGACTATTTTTCACGGGTTAGCCCCGTTCAGCCTGCGACGAAGCACGCCCCACAATCGGACCCACCAGCCGGGCAGCTCTGCGGCACCTTTCTTGCTTGCGGCTCCCCCTCGATGTTTCACCGACTTTGCGGAGCTTTCTTCATGCACAAAAGGGTCTTCCTCCAGGCCGTCACGGCCCTGGCCCTGGCGACGTCCTTCAACGCCGGCGCGCAGACCGCCACGCCGATCAAGTTCCTGCTCGACTGGCGCTTCGAAGGGCCGGCCGCGCTGTTCCTGCAGCCGGTGGCCAAGGGCTACTTCAAGGATGCCAGGCTGGACGTGACGGTGGACGCCGGCACCGGCTCCGGCGCCGCCGTGCAGCGGGTGGCCACCGGCACCTACGACATGGGCTTTGCGGACATGGCGGCACTGATGGAGTTCCACGCCAACAACCCGGACGCCGCCAACAAGCCGGTCGGCGTGATGATGGTCTACAACAACACGCCGGCGGCAGTGATGACCCTCAGGAAGTCCGGCATCAAGTCGCCCAAGGACCTGGCCGGCAAGAAGCTGGGCGCCCCGGTGTTCGACGCCGGCCGCCGCGGCTTCCCGATCTTCCAGAAGGCCAACGCGATCCCCGCGGTGACCTGGGTGTCGATGGATCCGCCGCTGCGCGAGACCATGCTGGCCCGCGGCGAGATCGACGCCATCACCGGCTTCACCTTCACCTCGGTGCTGAACCTGGAGGCGCGCGGCGTCAAGCCCGAAGAGATCGTGACCTTCCTGTATCCGCAGTACGGCGTGAAGCTGTATGGCAACGTGATCATCGCGTCGCCGAAGATGATCCGCGAGAATCCGGCCGCGGTGAAGGCCTTCCTGCAGGCATTCGCCAGGGGCGCCAGGGAAGTGATGGCCAACCCGGACGCCGCCGTCGAATACATCAAGCAGCGCGACGGCATCATCAACGTCGACCTGGAGAAGCGCCGCCTGCGCATGGCGATCAACGACGTGATCGACAGCCCCGACGCCCGCGCCGAAGGCTTCGGCCAGGTCAACCCGGGCCGGCTGGCGCTGATGGCGTCCCAGGTGTCCGATGCCTTCGCCACCAAGACGCGGGTCAATCCGGATGCGGTCTGGAACGGCTCCTTCCTGCCCACCAGGGCCGAACTGAACGTGCTGCCCGCCAGGAAATGACCGAAGGGACCGCCAAGCCCTTCATCGACTTCCAGGACGTCTGGCTCGCCTACAACGACGAGCTGCTGCGCCAAGGGCAGTTCGCGGTGGAGGCGATCGACCTGCAGGTGCGGCAGGGCGAGTTCATCGCCATCGTCGGTCCGTCGGGCTGCGGCAAGTCGACGTTCATGAAGCTCGCCACCGGACTGCGCAGCCCTTCGCGCGGCCGCATCCAGATCGACGGCCAGCCGGTGACGGGCCCGCTGAAGATCTCCGGCATGGCCTTCCAGGCTTCCTCGCTGCTGCCGTGGCGCACGACGGTGGACAACGTGCTGCTGCCGCTGGAGATCGTCGAACCCTACCGCAGCAACTTCAAGCAAAAGCGCAAGGAGTACGCGGAGCGTGCGCGCGCGTTGCTGCGCAAGGTGGGCCTGGCCGGCTACGAGGACAAGTTTCCGTGGCAGCTGTCGGGCGGCATGCAGCAGCGCGCCAGCATCTGCCGCGCGCTGATCCATGAACCCAAGATGCTCCTGCTCGACGAGCCCTTCGGCGCGCTCGATGCCTTCACCCGCGAGGAGCTGTGGTGCATCCTGCGCGACCTGTGGATGGAGCAGCGCTTCAACGTGATCCTGGTGACGCACGACCTGCGCGAGTCGGTGTTCCTGGCCGACACGGTCTACGTCATGAGCCGCAGCCCGGGCCGCTTCGTGGTCACGCGCGGGATCGACCTGCCGCGGCCGCGCGACCTGGAGATCACCTACACCAGGGAGTTCACGGACATCGTGCATGAACTGCGCGGGCACATCGGCGCGATGAGAAAGCCCGAGGTGGCGCCATGAAGCCGCACCGGCATTTCGAACGCTGGGCGCCAGTGCTGCTGGCCGCCGCCCTGGTGATCCTGTGGCAGGTGATCGTCGCCGCCTTCCAGGTCGAGGAATACCTGTTCCCCAGCCCGTGGCAGATCGCCAGACAGTTCGCCGAGTTCAAGGGCCCGCTGCTGGCGGCGGCCTGGGCCACCTTCTGGGTGACGATGGTCGGCTTCGGCCTGGCGATCGTGGTCGGCGTGATGCTCGGCTTCCTGATCGGCTCGTCGCGCACCGCCTATTCCGCGGTCTATCCCTTGATGGTGGGCTTCAACGCCGTGCCCAAGGCAGCCATCGTGCCCATCCTGGTGGTGTGGATGGGCATCGGCGTCGGGCCGGGCATCATCACGGCCTTCCTGATCTCCTTCTTTCCGATCATGGTGAACATCGCCACCGGCCTGGCAACGCTGGAGCCCGAACTCGAAGACGTGCTGCGGGTGCTGGGCGCGAAGCGCTGGGATGTGCTGGTCAAGGTCGGCCTGCCACGCTCCATGCCCTACTTCTTCGGCTCCCTGAAGGTTTCGATCACGCTGGCTTTCGTCGGTACCGTGCTGGCCGAAATGACCGCGGGCGACTCCGGCATCGGCAACCTGATCCAGACCGCCGGCAGCCAGCAGCGCATGCCGCTGGCCTTCGCCGGGCTGGTGGCGATCAGCGTCATGGCCATGGCCATGTACGAGCTGTTCAGTGCGATCGAGAAGCACACCACCGGCTGGGCGCACCGCGGCTCGCAGGCCACCTGAAGCGCGCGCTGTGACCTGGCACGCCAGCCTGCGGCTCGACTATGCGCAAGAGGGCGGCCGCAGCGTCGCCCGCTTCCGGCACGACGGGCCGCTGCGCATCCTGCAAAGCCTCTACCCGGAAGGGCACGGCATCTGCCACAACGTGCTGGTGCATCCGCCCGGCGGCCTGGTCGGCGGCGACACGCTGCAAGTGCGCGTGAGCGGCACTGCGGGCAGCCACGGGCTGGTCACCACGCCGGGAGCGTCGCGCTTCTACCGCAGCGAGGGCGCCGTCGCCCTGCAGGACGTGCACATCACGCTGCAAGCCGGCGCGCGCCTGGAGTGGTTGCCGCTGGAAGCGCTCTACTACAGCGGCTGCCAGGCGCACAACCGGCTGCTGATGACCCTGGAGCCAGGCGCGGAGCTGCTCGGCTGGGATGTCGCGGCACTCGGCTTGCCGCAGGCGAACCAGCCATTCGTGCGCGGCAGCGTGCTGCAGCACATCGAGCTGCAGGGCGCCTGGCTGGAGCGCGGCCGGATTGCCGCGGAAGACACGCGCTTGCTCGACGGACCGTTGGGGCTGGCCGGGCATCGTTGCCTGGGCAGCCTGTTCATCGCTTGCGGCAGCGAGATCGCGCGGCCCCGGCGCGCGGCCTTGCTCGACGCCGCGCGGGCAGTGATGGAGCCAAGTGCGCTCTGCCACACGGCCGGGGCGACGGCGCCCGGGCCACAAGTGCTGGTCGTGCGGGTGCTCGCCCCCTTGGTGGAGCCGGTCATGCAGCTCCTGAAGGCGATCCGGGTGGCCTGGCGCCCCCTGCTGTGGCAGGAAAGCGGCGCCGATCCGCGCGGCTGGGCTCTCTAGAGCGTAGGCGACTCAGCGGCAAGCGCTCGTCCTACCCGACCATGGGCGCACTACGGGCGCCGGAGCAGCCATCCTCCGGCAGGCACCGGACGGCGCGGCACGCACACTTTCTCCATCGACTGCAGAAAAGCAGTCCCCTAACCGGAGAGACCCCATGACCACCGATGCCCGCTCCCGCAAAAGCCTGATTTCCTTTGGCGTTGCCGCACTGCTGGCAGTCGGCGCCGCCACCGCCCAGGTCGCCATTGCCGGCTCCACCGGCATCGATGCGACCGGCAACTACCAGTCCGAAGTGCAGGCCTGCATGAGCGGGGCCACGCAGCAGGACCGCGACACCTGCCTGAAGGAAGCGCGCAACGCCCGCGCCGACAAGCAGCGCGGTGTCCTGGACAACACCGGCAGCGCGCAGACCAACGCCATGGGCCGCTGCGACGTGTTCCAGTCCGGTGAAGACAAGGCCGCCTGCCAGGCGCGGGTGATGGGCATGGGCAGCGCCGACGGCAGCGTCGCCGGTGGCGGCGTGATCCGCGAAGTCGAGACCGTGATCCTGCCGCCCGGCCAGCACTCGGTCACGATCGAGCCGAAGACGCAGGACCCGGTCGTCCTGGTGCCGTCGCGCTAAGCACGACGGTTCCGGCCCGCGCCTGTGGGCGCCCGGGCTGCCGTCCTACATCTCGACCCGTCCCGGGGGCTAACCTCGGACGGGTCGAAGCTTTTTCTGGAGGAGCTGCAATGGACACGAACGATGCGAAGAAGGGCCCTGGCGAAGCGGAAGGCGACGGCCACGCCGCGCACGGCTACCGCAACGAGGTCAGCTGGGACGGCGGCAAGGGTTACCAGCCCTACACGAACCAGGAAGAGGTCGCCAACGGCGGCACCGACGCGATGCCCTCGGTGGAAGGCGGTGACCGCGGCGAGCTGTCCGGGCGCAACCTGGAGCA
Source organism: Ramlibacter sp. (assembly GCA_028292105.1). Classification (GTDB taxonomy): domain Bacteria; phylum Pseudomonadota; class Gammaproteobacteria; order Burkholderiales; family Burkholderiaceae_C; genus Ramlibacter. The sequence continues at coordinate 7,694 of JAQGMY010000286.1, read as the reverse complement.
ACTGGAGGCGGCCAAGCAAAAGCCGGATCCGGTGGCCACCGAGTCGCGGCGCGAAACCTGATCCCGCCGACCCAACGAAAAGAAGCCCCGAGTGGCTTCTTTTCATTTCCGCGCGCCGGGATCAGAACACCAGCATGAAGAGAAGGATGACGATGAGCGGAACACCGAGCAACCAGGCGATGACAGGCATGTGAATCTCCTTTTGTGTTGAAGACAGATTAACCAGGCGCCCCCATGCCGCGTGCCGGACGGTGGCGGCAGCCGCGGTAGGCCATGCGCCCTCCGCGCACCGGCCGATCAGATGCCGACGAGGTGGCGCACGCCCTGCGCTTGCATGTCCTTGCCGCGGCCGCGCGCGATGACCTCGCCCCGCTCCATCACCAGGTAGGCGTCGGCCAGTTCCTCGGCGAAGTCGTAGTACTGCTCCACCAGCAGGATCGCCATGTCGCCACGATCCGCCAGCATGCGGACCACCCGCCCGATGTCCTTGATGATGCTCGGCTGGATCCCCTCGGTGGGCTCGTCGAGCACCAGCAGCTTCGGCCTGGCTGCCAGCGCCCGCGCGATGGCCAGCTGCTGCTGCTGGCCGCCGGACAGGTCGCCGCCGCGCCGGTGCAGCATCTGCTTCAGCACCGGGAACAGTTCGTAGAGCTCCTGCGGGATCGGCGTGCCGCCGGACCTGGTTGCCAGGCCCATGCGCAGGTTCTCTTCCACGGTCAGCCGCGCGAAGATCTCGCGCCCTTGCGGCACGAAGCCGATGCCGGCGCGGGCACGCTCATAGGGCGTGGTGTCCTGGATCGGCTTGCCCTCGAACTCGATGCTGCCGGCCTTGATGGGAACCAGGCCCATCAGCGCCTTCAGCAAGGTGGTCTTGCCGACGCCATTGCGCCCCAGCAGCACCGTGACCTGCCCGAGCCTGGCCTCGATGCTCACATCGCGCAGGATGTGCGAGCCGCCGTAGTACTGGTGGACGTTCCTGATTTGCAGCACGGATTCAAATCCAGACGCCGGACGCACGGTTGTCCGGTCTTCAGCGCCCAAGGTAGACCTCGATCACCCGCTCATCACCCTGCACCTGTTCCAGCGTGCCTTCGGCCAGGACCGAGCCTTCGTGCAGCACCGTGACTTTTTCGGAGATGGTCCTGATGAAGCTCATGTCGTGCTCCACCACCATCAGCGAGTGCCGGCCTTTCAGCGTGAGGAACAGTTCGGCGGTGCGGGCGGTTTCTTCGTCGGTCATGCCGGCGACCGGCTCGTCGAGCAGCAGCAGTTTCGGGTCCTGCATCAACAGCATGCCGATCTCCAGCCACTGCTTCTGGCCATGGCTCAGGTTGCCCGCCAGCCGGTTGACACTCCCGGCAAGATGGATCGTGCGCAGCACCTGCGCCAGCCGATCGCTGTCGGCGGAATCGGGCTTGAAGAACATCGAGGCCTTCACGCCCTTGTCGGTCTTCAGCGCCAGCTCCAGGTTGTCGTAGACCGTCAGTTGCTCGAACACGGTGGGCTTCTGGAACTTGCGTCCTATGCCCATGCCGGCGATCTCGGCTTCCTTGTAGCGCAGCAGGTCGATGGTGCTGCCGAAGAAGACGGTGCCCGAGTCGGGCCTGGTCTTGCCGGTGATGATGTCCATCATCGTGGTCTTGCCGGCGCCGTTGGGCCCGATGATGCAGCGCAGCTCGCCCGGCGCGATGTCCAGCGACAGCTGGTTGATCGCGCGAAAGCCGTCGAAGCTGACGCTGACGTCTTCCAGGTACAGGATGCGGCCGTGCGTCACGTCGACCTCGCCCGCCGCCATGGGCCGGCCGAAGCCGGCGGCGCGCCCGCCGGACGCGGTCTTGCCGGCGGCAGCCATCCTGGAGTAGCTGGAGGCGCGGCGGGCGCCCTCTTCCATCAATTCGGGGGTCATGCCTTGGCCTGCCTGAGCTTCTTCACGAGACCGACCACCCCGTCCGGCAGGAACAGCGTCACCGCGATGAACAGCGCCCCGAGGAAGTACAGCCAGAACTCGGGCGCGAACACGGTCAGCCAGCTCTTGGCGCCGTTGACGATGAAGGCGCCGAGGATGGGACCGACCAGCGTGGCGCGGCCGCCGACCGCGGCCCAGATCGCGAACTCGATCGAGTTCGCCGGGCTCATCTCGCCCGGATTGATGATGCCCACCTGCGGCACATACAGCGCGCCGGCGACCCCGCACATGATGGCGCTGATCGTCCAGATGGTCAGCTTGTAGCCGATCGGGTTGTAGCCAGAGAACATGACGCGGGTCTCGGCGTCGCGGATCGCCTGCAGCACCCGGCCGAACTTGCTGGCCACCAGGAAGCGGGCGAACAGGAAGAAGCCCAGCAGGATCACGCCGGTCAGCACGAACAGCGTCATGCGCGTTTGCGGGGTGGCGATGGCGATGCCGACGATGCGCTTGAAGTCGGTGAAGCCGTTGTTGCCGCCGAAGCCGGTCTCGTTGCGGAAGAACAGCAGCATGGCCGCGAAGGTGAGCGCCTGCGTGATGATGGAGAAGTACACGCCCTTGATCCGCGAGCGGAAGGCGAAGTAGCCGAACACGAAGGCGACGACGCCGGGCACCGCGACGATCAGGAACAGGGTCGCGATGAAGCTGTCCGAGAAGCTCCAGTGCCAGGGCAGCACCTTCCAGTCCAGGAACACCATGAAGTCCGGCAGGTCGCTGTGGTAGTTGCCGTCGCGGCCGATCTGCCGCATCAGGTACATGCCCATCGCATAGCCACCGAGCGCGAAGAACAAGCCGTGGCCCAGGGAGAGGATGCCGGTGTAGCCCCAGATCAGGTCCATGGCCAGCGCGCAGATCGCGTAGCACATGATCTTGCCGACCAGGGCCACGGCGTAGTCGCTCATGTGGAACACGCTGCCCGCGGGCGCGACCAGGTTCATCAGCGGCGCCACCGCACAGACCATCACCAGCGCCAGCAGGAAGGCGGACCAGCCCAGGCGGGTCAGCAGCGGCTGCCGGAGCGGCAGTGCGACGCCTCCGGGCACTCCCTCTCCGGCCTGCGGGAGAGGGTTGGGGTGAGGGGGACTGCCGGGCGTACCCTCATCCCCCGCCTTCTCCCGCAAGCGGGAGAAGGAGCCTGCAGCGCCGGGCTCCAGGACATCGTCCGAAGGAAGAACCGCGCTCATGCCTCCGCACTCCTGCCCTTTAACGCGAACAGCCCCTGCGGACGTTTCTGGATGAACACCACGATGAACACCAGCACGGCGATCTTGGCCAGCACCGCACCCGCCCAGCCTTCGATGAACTTGTTCAGGACGCCGAGGCCCAGCGCCGCGTACACGGTGCCGGCGAGCTGGCCGACGCCGCCCAGCACCACCACCATGAAGGCATCGACGATGTAGGCCTGCCCCAGGTCCGGGCCGACGTTGCCGACCTGGCTCAAGGCGCAGCCGGCCAGGCCGGCGATGCCGGAGCCCAGCGCGAAGGCATAGGTGTCCACGCGCGCCGTGTTCACGCCCATGCACGAGGCGATCGCCCGGTTCTGCGTGACGCCGCGCACGAACAGGCCCAGGCGGGTGCGCGAGATGAGCAGCGCCATGCCGAACAGGACGGCGAAGGCGAAGAAGATGATGACGATCCGGTTCCAGGGCAGCTGCAGGTTGCCGATCACCAGGCCGCCGCTCATCCAGCTGGGGTTCTCGACCCCGACGTTCTGGGCGCCGAACACCGTGCGCACCAGCTGCATCAGCATCAGGCTGATGCCCCAGGTGGCCAGCAGCGTCTCCAGGGGGCGGCCGTAGAGGAAACGGATCACGCCGCGTTCCAGGACGGCTCCCATCAGCGCCGACGCGCCGAAGGCGACCGGCACGGCGGCCACCAGGTACCAGTCGAAGGCGCCGGGCAGGTAACTGCGGAACAGGCCCTGCACGAAATACGTGGCGTAGGCGCCGATCATCATCAGCTCGCCGTGCGCCATGTTGATCACGCCCATCAGGCCATAGGTGATGGCGAGGCCGAGCGCCACCAGAAGCAGGATGGAGCCGAGGCTGATGCCGGAGAAGACAGCGGCGGCGCGTTCGCTCCAGGCCAGCGAGGCTTCGACCGTGCGCAGCGAGGCTTGCAGCGCCGACTGGACGTCGGCATCGGTTTCCTCCTTCATCCGCTGGGTGAGCAGGCTGCGGGTGCTGGGGCTGCGGCTGGCGGAAAGCAATCGCGCTGCCTCCAACCGGCGTGCCTTGTCACTGCTGGTGAGCAGCGCCTGCGCGCGGATCAGGCCCAGTTGTTCCTTGATCGCGCCGTCCTGCTCCGCGGCGTAGGCCTGCTCGATCAGCGGCAGCCTGGATTCGTCCGGGTCCTTGGCCAGTTCGGCGATGGCGACGGAGCGCATCTTCGCGTCCTTGGAGAACAGCTTGAGCGCCGACAGGGCCGAGTCGATCTCACCGCGCATGCGGTTGTTGTTCACCACGTCCTCGGCGTCGGCCGGCATGCTGGCGGCGGCGCCGGTGACCGGGTCGCTCGCCTGGTCACCGCGCACGATGAAGACCTTGTCGCCGGACGTCTTCACCGCATCGTCCGACAGCGCCTGGATGAAGGCGGCGGTCCTGTCGTCGGCCGCCGAGACCGCCTTGTTCAGCGCCTCGATGCGGGCGTCGGATTCGCCGCTGGCGATCGCCCGTGCTGCTTCGGCGGTGAGGGCGTGCGCTGCGCCGGCGGCGCACAGGGCGGCGGCGAGTAGGAGTTTGTGGATCATGAAGGAACCTGGAGGGTGGGCAGCACGCTGCCCACCGTGCAAATACCTGCAAACATCAACGAAGGGGGGAGTCATCGCACAGGGGCGCCGCGCCGGGCCGCCCCGAGCGGCCGCGCCGCCCCCTGGGGGGAGGCGGCCTTGGCCGCTTCCGGGGGGTCACAATTTCGACTTGCCGTCCGGCTCGTCCTTCTTCTTGTCGTTGCCTTCGATGTAAGGCGACCAGGGCTTGGCCTTGACCGGACCGGGCGTCTTCCACACCACGTTGAACTGCCCGTCGGCCTTGACTTCACCGATGAACACCGGCTTGTGCAGGTGGTGGTTCTTCATGTCCATGGTGGCCGTGAAGCCCGACGGGCCCTTGAAGGTCTGCCCGGCCATCGCGGCGATCACCTTGTCGGTGTCGGTGGACTTGGCCTTCTCGACCGCCTGGGCCCACATGTGCACGCCGATGTAGGTGGCTTCCATGGGGTCGTTGGTCAGCGGCTTGTCCTTGTGGCCGGCGATGTTCTTGCTCTTGGCGTAGGCGGCCCACTTCTTGGTGAACTCCGTGTTGGTCGGGTTCTTCACGGACATGAAGTAGTTCCAGGCCGCCAGGTGGCCCACCAGCGGCTTGGTGTCGACGCCGCGCAGGTCCTCTTCACCCACGGAGAAGGCGACGACCGGCACGTCCTTGGCCTTCAGCCCGGCATTGCCCAGTTCCTTGTAGAAAGGCACGTTGGAGTCGCCGTTGATCGTGGAGATCACCGCCGTCTTCTTGCCTTCGCTCGCGAACTTCTTGACCTTGGCGATGATGGTCTGGTAGTCGGCGTGGCCGAACGGGGTGTACTCCTCCATGATGTCGGCCTCGGCCACACCCTTGGACTTGAGGAAGGCGCGCAGGATCTTGTTGGTGGTGCGCGGGTAGACGTAGTCGGTGCCCAGCAGCACGAAACGCCTGGCGCCGCCGCCCTCCTTCGACATCAGGTATTCGACGGCGGGGATGGCCTGCTGGTTCGGCGCGGCACCCGTGTAGAACACGTTCCTGGACAGCTCTTCACCCTCGTACTGCACCGGGTAGAACAGCAGCCCGTTCAGCTCCTCGACCACCGGCAGCACCGACTTGCGGGACACCGAGGTCCAGCAGCCGAAGATGACGGCGACCTTGTCCTGCGTCAGCAACTGCTTGGTCTTTTCCGCGAACAGCGGCCAGTTGGAGGCGGGGTCCACCACCACCGGCTCGAGCTGTTTGCCGAGCACGCCGCCCTTGGCGTTGATCTCGTCGATCGCCATCAGGACGGTGTCCTTGAGGACGGTTTCCGAAATGGCCATCGTGCCCGACAGGCTGTGGAGGACGCCGACCTTGATGGTGTCGGCGGCAAGGGCGGGCGCGCCGAGGGCCGCAAGGGCGACGGCGGCCGTGAGGGCCCTGAGGGTGAAACGACGTTGCATGTGGGCGAGCTCCAGTGGTGCGAAGGAAGGACTTCCTCGTCGCCGCCTTCTCGGCGGAATTCGACGTGGACAGGCTGATCCTAGGAAGCACCCACTGCCTCGGCTATACGACACATGGCGTACAGCGCAGCGGCGCCGTGTCGCCTACCCCCGCGCGTGCGGCGCGGGCAGCGGCCCGAGCACCCGCTCCAGCGCCATGCCCACGCCCAGCAGCGTGGCGTCGCTGCCCGGCAGCCCGTCGAGCTCCAACCCCACCGGCAGGCCTTGCGCCGAGAGTCCGGCCGGCAGCGCGAGTCCGGGCATGCCGAGGCCACCGGCCTGCCGCGTATTGCGAATGAGCTGCAGCCGGCGGGTGACCTGGCGGCCGTTCAGCTCGATGGTCGCCTCGGGGCGGTCACCGTCCTCGAGGATCAGCGGCGCCACGATCGGCACGGTGGGGTACGCGAGCGCCACCACGCCGGTGCTGCGGAACACGGCTTCGTACTCGCGCAGCAGTTGCGGCAGCGTCTCGTCGAGCGCGCGGGCCAGCGCCTCGGCGGAGGTCGGCGGCGTGGGCGACGGATCGAAGCGCGCCTTCACGTCGTGGCTGGAGATCTGCTGCACCAGCTGCTGCAGCGACAGCGCGGGCGCATTGGCGGCCAGCCATTGAACCAGGTCGCGCTCGAAACCCGAGAGATAGATCGTGTTGTACAGGTCGAGCGCGCGCTCCGAGAGGCTGCGCACGTCGACCTCGACGAAGGTCACGCCGGCATCGCGCAGGCGCGCCACGGCCGACGCCATCGTGTCCGCGACCGCCGGCTCGAGGTCGTCCCAGTAGGCGCCGCGCGCGATGCCGATGCGCAGGTCGTGCGGCGTCGCGGGCTGCGGCATCGCGCGGCCCGTGATCGCCGCGTCGAGCAGGGCGACGTCGGCCACGGTGCGGGCCATCGGGCCGATGGTGTCGAGCGCCAGAACGATCGGCACGACGCCATCGATCGAATACGCGCCGTGGCCGCCGGCCGTGGTCGGGCGCAACGCGGCGATGCCGCTGAAGGCTGCCGGAATGCGCACCGACCCGGCGGTATCGGTGCCCAGGCCAGCCGGCGCGATGCGCGCGGCCAGCGCCGCCGCCGTGCCGCCGCTGGAGCCGCCCGGGATGCGGCGCGGGTCGTAGGGGTTGCGCACCGGGCCGAAGGCCGGGTTGGACGAGGTGCCGCCGATCGCCAGCTCGTGCATGTTGGACTTGGCCAGCAGCAGCGCGCCCTGCGCGTACAGCCGCTGCATCACGGGCGCGTCGGCCTTGGGGTGACAGCCCTTGAGGCTCGGCGTGCCGGCCGAGGTCGGGAAGCCGACGGTGTCGATGTTGTCCTTGACGATCAGCGGCAGGCCGGCGAGGGGCCCCAGCGGTTTGCCCTGGGCCCGCGCCTGGTCCACGGCACGACCGGCCTGCAGCGCCCGGTCGCCGTCCAGCCACGTGACCGCGTTCAGCGATTTCAGCCGCTCCTGCTGCGCGAGGAGCCGGGCGACGTAGCTCTCCGCGCCCAGCTCGCCGCAGCGGATCATGCGCACCGC
>JAQGMY010000274.1 GCA_028292105.1 Ramlibacter sp. | reverse complement strand
AATTTCGGATCGGCCATCGTGCGTAGCCAGCTTTCGGAGAATTGCATAGTTAACCGTGTCGTTAATTAAATTGTTTCAAGAAGCGCAGGTCGCCTTCGTAGAACAGGCGGAGGTCGTTAATGCCATAGCGCAGCATGGTCAGCCGCTCAAGGCCGGAGCCGAATGCGAAGCCGATGTAGCGGTCAGGATCCAGCCCCATATTGCGCAGCACGGTTGGATGCACCTGGCCAGCGCCGGAAACCTCCAGCCAACGGCCATTCAGCGGACCGCTGCCGAATGCGATATCGATCTCGGCCGATGGTTCGGTGAACGGGAAGTACGATGGTCGGAAGCGCACTTGCAAGTCATCGGTTTCGAAGAAGGCGCGCACGAAGTTAAGGTACACGCCTTTGAGGTCGGCGAAGCTGATGTCCTCGTCTATCCACAGGCCTTCGACCTGATGGAACATCGGCGAATGGGTGGCGTCGCTGTCGACACGGTAGGTGCGGCCCGGGGCGATCACGCGGATCTCCGGCATGGTCTCGCCGCGCTTGACGCCGTCCGCGTAGCGCTTGATGTGCTGGTGCGCATAGCGCACCTGCATCGGGCTGGTGTGCGGCCGCAGGTTGTAGGGGATGCCGTCGTCGCCGTCGATGTCGACGTAGAACGTGTCCTGCATCGAGCGCGCCGGGTGGTTGGGCGGGTTGTTCAGCGAGGTGAAGCTGTGCCAGTCGCTTTCGACCTCGGGGCCGTCGGCCACGTCGAAGCCCATGCTGGCGAAGATCTGCTCGATGCGCTCGAGCGTCAGGCTGACCGGGTGCAGCCCACCGGGTTCGCGCACGCGGCCGGGCAGTGAAACGTCCAGCGCTTCCGCCTTGAGCTGCGCCTCGAGTTCGGCATCGGCCAGCGCCTGGCGGCGCGCGTTCAGCGCCGCCTCGATCGCCTGCTTGGCCTGGTTGATCGCCGCTCCGCGGGTCTTCTTGTCCTCCACGGAAAGCGCGGCCAGGCCCTTCATCAGCTCGGTGATGCGGCCGGACTTGCCGACGTACTGCGCCTTGGCGTTTTCCAGCTCCGCGGGCGTCCGTGCCGTGGCGAAGGCGTCCCGCGCATTGGCGACGATCGAATCGAATTCTTGGGTGGTCATGGAGAGAAAAAAAACAGGGCTAGCGCTTCGCAGCCCTAGCCCTGTCCTAATGGTTGCACCGGCTACCACCTTGCGGCGGCAGCCACCGCGACTCAGGCAGCCAGCGTGGCCTTGACCTGGTTCACGATGCCGGTAAACGCCGCGGGGTCGTGATAGGCGATATCGGCGAGGACCTTGCGGTCGATCTCGATGCCGGCCTTGCGGATCCCGTTGGCGAACTGGCTGTAGGTCAGGCCGTTCGAACGCGCGGCGGCGTTGATACGGGCGATCCACAGCCGGCGGAAGACGCGCTTCTTGGTACGGCGGTCACGGTACGCATACTGGCCCGCCTTCATCACCGCTTGCTTGGCGATGCGATAGACGTTGCCGCGGCGACCGCGGAAACCCTTGGCGAGGGCGAGGACCTTCTTGTGGCGGGCGCGAGCCGTTACACCACGTTTGACGCGAGGCATGTGTGTTCTCCTTGTTCGTCGGTGATCAGAGACCCCGGCCCGGCAGCATTGCCGCCATCGAGGCCATATTGGTCTCGTTGACGGTCACTGATCCGCGCAGGTGACGCTTGTTCTTGGTGGACTTCTTGGTCAGGATGTGACGCTTGAAGGCCTGGCCCCGCTTGACGGTGCCACCGGGACGAACGCGGAAACGCTTCTTCGCGCCGCTCTTGGTCTTCATCTTGGGCATGTGAATGCTCCTTCTCGTTTGTGCTCGTGAGGCGCCGCGAAATACTTTCGCGTCTTGGAAGCCCCGAGCCACTTGTCGCAGCGGGCCATGAAGGCCCCGCCGCTTGTTCGGGAGAGCCCGAAAGCCCTCCCTTCACCGCCACCGCGGCGACCAACCGTGATGGCTTTGAATCTGTTTACGCCGTCGTCGCCGGGGCGCCGGCCACTTCGGTCGCGGGCTTGACGGGGCCCGGCTTCTTCTTGCCCGGCGCGATCATCATGATCATCTGCCGGCCTTCGAGCTTGGGAAACTGCTCGACGAGGATGGTGTCCCCGAGGTCGTCCCGGATGCGCTGCAGCAGCGCCATGCCGATTTCCTGGTGCGTGATCTCGCGGCCGCGAAAGCGCAGCGTGATCTTGCATTTGTCGCCTTCCGCCAGGAACCTGCGGATGTTGCGCAACTTGATGTTGTAGTCGCCGTCATCCGTTCCGGGGCGGAACTTGATTTCCTTGATCTCGATGACCGTCTGCTTCGCTTTCGCTTCCGCCGCCTTCTTCTGCTCCTGGTACTTGAACTTGCCGTAATCCATCAGCCGGCAGACCGGCGGAATGGCAGTGGCGGCAATTTCGACCAGGTCGACGTCGGCTTCTCCGGCCAGGCGCAAGGCCTCGGTGATGCTGACGATGCCCAGGGGCTCGTTGTTGGGTCCGCTCAAGCGGACTTCCGGGGCCATGATCTCCCGGTTCAGGCGGTGCTTGCGTTCCTCGCGTTGGCGGCGGTCACGAAATTCAGTAGCGATGGTCTCTGTTCCTTATCAAATGAAACTACAATTTCTGTAGCATCACCGTCACAGCTGGCGCCAGCTCCTGCTTGTCCCTGGGGAATCAGCGTTTGCTGGAGATGTCCTGCGCAAGCTGTTCCGAGAACGCCTGGAGGGACATCACGCCGAGGTCCTTGTTGCCCCGGGCGCGCACTGCGACGGCACCAGCCGCCTTCTCCTTGTCACCCACGACGAGGAGGTAAGGCGGCTTTTGCAACGAATGCTCTCGTATTTTATACGTAATCTTCTCGTTACGCAGATCCGTCTCCACCCTGAGCCCTTGATTCCTCAACATCTCGGCGACGGAGCGGGCGTAATCGGCCTGTCCGTCGGTGATGTTCAGCACGATCACCTGCACCGGCGCCAGCCAGGCAGGCAGGGCGCCGGAGTGCTGTTCGATCAGGATGCCGATGAAGCGCTCCATGCTGCCGACGATGGCACGGTGCAGGATCACCGGCCGGTGACGGGCGCCGTCCTCGCCCACGTACTCGGCGTCCAGCCGGGTGCTGAGGTTGAAATCGACCTGCATGGTGCCGACCTGCCACTGGCGGCCGATCGCGTCCTTGAGCGTGTACTCGATCTTGGGGCCGTAGAAGGCGCCGTCACCCGGCGAAATGCTGAACTCGCAGCCGCTTTGCCGCAGGGACTCCATCAGCGCCTGCTCGGCCTGGTCCCATTGCTCGTCCGAGCCGATGCGGGCGTCCGGCCGCGTGGCCACCTTGTAGATGATCTCGGTGAAGCCGAAGTCCTTGTAGACCCGGTGCAGGACGTTCGTGAAGTCCACGCATTCCGGCAGGATGTGGGCTTCCGTGCAGAAGATGTGGCCGTCGTCCTGGGTGAAACCCCGCACCCGCATGATGCCGTGCAGGCCGCCCGAAGGCTCGTTGCGGTGACACTGGCCGAATTCCCCGTAGCGCAGCGGCAGGTCGCGGTAGCTCTTCACCCCCTGCTTGAAGATCAGGACGTGGCCTGGGCAGTTCATCGGCTTGAGGGCGTATTCGCGCTTCTCCGATTCCGTGGTGAACATGTTCTCGCGGTACTTGTCCCAGTGGCCGGTCTTCTCCCACAGTGACTTGTCCAGGAGCTGCGGGCCCTTGACTTCCTGGTAGCCGCTGTCCTTGTAGACCTGGCGCATGTATTGCTCCACCGCCTGCCAGATTGCCCAGCCACGCGGGTGCCAGAACACCACGCCCGGGGCGTGGTCGTCGATGTGGAACAGGTCCAGCTCCCGCCCGAGCCTGCGGTGGTCGCGCTTCTCGGCCTCCTCCAGCATGGTCAGGTACTGCTGCAGTTCCTCTTTCGTCGCCCAGGCCGTGCCGTAGACGCGTTGCAGCATCTCGTTGCGGTGGTCGCCGCGCCAGTAGGCGCCGGCCACCTTCATCAGCTTGAAGAACTTGAGCTTGCCGGTGCTCGGCACGTGCGGGCCGCGGCACAGGTCCTCGAACCGGCCTTCGGCGTACAGCGAGACGTCTTCCCCGGGGGGGATGCTGCCGATGATTTCCGCCTTGTAGTGCTCGCCCAGCTCCTTGAAGTGCCTGATCGCCTCGTCGCGCGGCAGCACGCGGCGGGTGACCGGCTCGTCCTTCGCGGCCAGTTCGGCCATGCGTTTTTCGATCGCCGCCAGGTCCTCCGGGGTGAAGGGCCGCTTGTAGGCAAAGTCGTAGTAGAAGCCGTTCTCGATCACCGGGCCGATCGTGACCTGGGCTTCGGGATACAGCTCCTTGACCGCGTACGCCAGCAGGTGGGCCGCCGAATGGCGGATCACGTCCAGGCCTTCGGGGTCCCTGGCCGTGATGATCGCCAGCCGGGCGTCGTCCTTGATCGTGTACGTCGTGTCGACCACCTTGCCGTCGACCTTGCCGGCCAGGGCGGCCTTGGCCAGGCCGGCGCCGATCGAGGCCGCGACTTCGGCGACCGTCACGGGGGCGGGAAACTCGCGCTGCGAGCCGTCGGGAAGGGTGATGTGGATCATGGTACGAAGAGCAAAAACAAAAAAGCGCGGCAGCAGCCGCGCTTTTCAGTTGGAACGATGCAACTCGATGCCGCGCGACTACCCGGCCGCTAGAGGGCCGTGGTTCCTTCGGTGGACGTTCGCGGTGTCATAACCGGGATGCCTTTCTCGCTCTTGTTGCTCGCTGGAAACCCCGATTCTAACCTCCGGCGACAAAACCGGTGCCGGCGCAGCTGGGGCATTCGGTGATCACCGTCTGCTTTTCCACCTCGAAGGTTTCGGTGATGTTTTCGCTGTCGATGCGCAGCTGCCCGGTACCCCCGCACTGCGGGCAGCGCGTGCCGCTCAGGTTGCGCAGGTCGAACACGCCGGTCTTGTCCTCCGTGGATGCACTCATGCCGCCCTCCTGTTGAGTTGGCGCTACTGTAGCGGCGGCTGCGAAAAAGACAAGGAACTGGTGCGCGAGCAAGCTCGCACACCCAACGGCCTCGTAGGGTGTGCGGCTTGCCGCGCACCTATCCGCGCCGACGCCGGCGCCTCAAGCCACCTTGTGATGGTCGTCGAAGAACTGCTCGTCCTCGGTCGAACCCTTCAAGGCAGCGGTCGACGACTGGGCCTCGATGGTCGTCGTGACCGCGTCGAAGTAGCCCGTGCCCACCTCACGCTGGTGCTTCACGGCGGTGAAGCCCTTGTCGGCGGCGGCGAATTCCTTCTGCTGCAGCTCCACGAACGCGCTCATGTTGTTGCGGGCATAGCCGTAGGCCAGCTCGAACATCGAGTAGTTCAGGCTGTGGAAGCCCGCCAGCGTGATGAACTGGAACTTGTAGCCCATGGCGCCCAGTTCCTTCTGGAACTTGGCGAT
>JAQGMY010000211.1 GCA_028292105.1 Ramlibacter sp. | reverse complement strand
CAGCCTCTCCTGGGCGGCCGCCTGGGCAACTTGGCGGAGGCGGCGTCGCCCTCGCCAGGGCGTGGCTGCGCAAGAGCCCGGATCACCTCCCGGCAGAAGGACACGAGCACCGCAATCGGCGCCGCTGCAGAACCAGCCAGAAGTGCGATATCCAGGCTGCTCACCAAGGCGCAGCCCACGCCCGTGGTCGGTCGCATCGGTGCTTCGGGATTCCTGATCCGCGCTTCTGCGTGATCACCCACAACTCAGTCATTCATGCCTCGGTTTTCCCTGCGCTACCACTCGGACAATTTGATCATGCCGGGAACTGCGGAGCGGCAGTGCTTTTCTTAAGCGGAGGCATGCAACGGAGTACGCCTTGCGGCACTCGCACCGCCGTTCAGCGGCAGGCCCACCGTCACTTCTGGATCAACCCTTTGCGCATTGCGTACACGACCAGGCTGGGCAGGTCACGCAGGCGCAAGCGTTCCATGATCCGCATGCGATGGACGTCGACGGTCTTGGAACTCAGGCCGAGAGCAAAGCCGATTTCCTTGGAAGTCATGCCATTCGCGAGCATCTTCAGGATCTCGATCTGCCGGGCCGTGAGCTCATCCTCTATCGAGGGTGCGGCGGGTGCCATCAGCAACTTCGCGACGGCGACGCTGATGTAGTTGCCCGTAGTCATGACGCTGCGGATGGCAAAGGCCAGCTCCAACTCGCTGGCGTCCTTGCGCAAATAGGCCGCGGCGCCTGCAGCAATCGCACGCTTCACCACGTCGGCAGAATCATGCATCGACAGCACCATCACCTTCACCTGGGGATGGCGCACACGGATTTCGGCAAGCGCAGCGAGGCCGTCCATTCCGGGCATCGAAATATCCGTGATCACCAGATCGGGCTGAGTCGATTCCAGCAGATCCAGCAATTGCGCCCCGTCGCCGACTTCGGCCGCGACCCGCACCTCGGGAACAGTCTTCAGCAAGGACCGTATGCCCGACCTGACCAAGGGATGGTCGTCTGCAATGACCACTTGGATCGCGAAGGGTAGAGGATGCATCTTCTTTTCGGGGGCCAGGCGTTCTATCGTGCCTTGTGGTTGCGTCCGATCGGCTGGCGCTCCGCTGTTGCGTCAGTGAGCGCGGGCGGCGGCGCCTGCGCTGCATGTTGCCGCACGGCCGCCAGTAAGGCTGCGATGGTCTCATCCTGGACGCAACGACATTGCTCCACCATCGACGCAGCAGCATCCTTGGCGCTTCCCCCTTTCGAAAGCTCCTGCAACTGCGACAGGAGCCGGGTGAGTCTTACTGCACCGACGACCGCGCACATTCCCGAATACTCGTGAATGCAGGCGCGCATTTCGGAGCCATCCGCCGCCCGCACGGCCTTTGCCAGCCGATCGAGCAACTCCCTCGCTGCGGTCGCGAAGCTGGCCGTGAGCTCGCTCAGAAACCCGCCCGTGCGATCGCCTTGGAGATGGCAGCGCACCCGCTCCGCGCAAAGCACCCCTGAGGGTTGTTCCTGTTGTTCAGTGGCGACCTTGGTAGCGCGCGAGTCCCCGCGAGATGAAAGTTGGAGTGCCTCACGCAGCTGCGAAGGGGTGAATGGCTTGCCAACATGCTGCGCAGCCCCTGCCGCCAAGGCGGCATCGACGTCTTCGCGCATGACATTGGCGCTCATCGCGACGATGCGCGGCCGACGATCGAGCGGGATGTTCTGGACGATGAACCGGGTGGCTTCGATTCCGTCGACCTGCGGCATCTGCATGTCCATGAGCACCAGGTCATAGTCCTGTCGCTGGACGGCTTCGATTGCTTGCGCGCCATTGCATGCAACGTCCGCCTGATACCCGAAGCCGGCGAGCATGCGCAGTACAACCTTGCGGTTGATCTCGTTGTCTTCGGCCACGAGGATGCGCAGCGGAAGCGTCTGGCCGAGCGTATCGTCGAAGAGAGGCTGCAGCTGGTCTTCGGCCAGGCCTTCACGGGAGCAGTGCACAGCGCTCACCAGCGCGTCGTACAGGTCGGACTCCGTGGAGGTGCGGCCGATGATCCATGCGCGCAGCGCCGGATCGGCGAGCTCTCCCCCCTTGGTGCGCGCGAGCAGGACGGCAGGAACCGCGATGCCCTCGTCTCGCAGGTCCCGGACGAACTCCAGCTCGCGGGAATCGACCGGGTGGTGTGTGGCAGCCACCAGGAGGTCGATGCTTTCGGCGCCACGCAGCGTCGCGAGCGCTTCCACCGTACTGCGGGCGGACTGGACGACCATTCCCCAACGCTTGAGCTGCGCCACAAGCACGCGCACGTCGGACCGGCTGCCGCGCAGCAGCAGTACCCGCTTTGCCCAAAGCGGGGCGTGCAGGCTGTTCGCGGCGCGCGATCTCGGAACGGCCGTTTCCGCCAGGAAATCGAAGCACGCCTCGGTGCCGACACCAAGCTCGCTTGCGATCCCGATGCCACCCCCCATCGCCTCGACCAGGCGCCTGGCAATCGCGAGACCCAGCCCCGTTCCCCCGTAACGGCGGGCCGTGCTCGAATCGGCTTGAACGAACGGATCGAAGATGGACCCGAGCTTGTCTTGCGCAATACCCACGCCGGTGTCCTTGATGCACACCGCGATCTTGCTCAAGTCGCCCGTGCCGCTTCCGGCCGGCACCCCGGAATCCGCAGAGGCGCTCCTGATGGAGATGCGCACCTGCCCTTTTTCGGTGAACTTCACTGCGTTGGACACCAGATTCACCAGGACCTGCTGGAGTCGGGTGCGATCTCCCAGGATCACCGGTGGGATGGCCGGATCCATGTCCACGGACAGCAGCACCTGCTTTTCCAGCGCCTTGGGCGCGAGAAGGCGCAGCGTGTTGTCGACAACATCCCCAAGGCACAGCGGCACCCATTCGAGCTCCATCTGTCCCGATTCGATCTTCGAATAGTCCAGGATGTCGTTCAGCACGACCAGGAGCGATTCGCCACTCTGGCGGATCACTTCCACGCTCTCGCGCTGGTCGGGCGTGAGGGGCGAGTCGAGCAGGATGTTGGTCATGCCGATCACGCCATTCATGGGCGTGCGGATCTCATGACTCATCGTGGCCAGGAAGGCCGCCTTGACCGCGGTGGCCTGTTCGGCCGCAGCCTTGGCCTGCTGGAGGGATTCGATGGAGCTCTTGTGCTGCGTGATGTCCGTGTACGCCGTGACCACCCCACCCGTCGGCATGGGTGCATCTCGCACCTCCAGCACCCGTCCATCCGGCTGGACTTCTTCGCGGACCCGCGGCGCGGGATCGAGATCGCTGTCCCGCGTCGTCATGGCGGCCGTATCTGGATGCGATCGTGCGCCCGCGCCCCGGCGGTCGAGCGCAATGGTGCCGAAGTCGGTGATCACACTATCCTCGCCGCCGTCTGGCGCCCTGAGCAGGGATCGGAGCTGCTGGGTGTCCAGCACCAGGCTGCCGTCTGCGTCGTACACCGTCACACCGCATGGGATGTTTTCGAGAACCGCGCTGAGCAGCTCGTTGTTCTTGCGGAGTCGACGCTCGGCGAGCACCTGCTCGGTCACGTCCATCGCCACCGCTACGTACGAGGCCGGGCGCGTCCGGCTGCCGCCGAGAGGCCGGCTCCTGACGCGCACGTATCGACGCGCGCCGTCAGGGCGCACGGTGCAATACGAAATGTCGAGTGCGCGCTGGGCGGCGCAGGCCTCGCGCCAGTCCTTCACGACGCGGCGACGGTCCTCTGAGTGGATCGCGTCGATCCAGCCGAAGCCGAGGAAGTCCTTTGGCGTCAGTCCGGTGATTTCCCGGCACGCCGGATTCGCGTAACTCGCCGCGCCCGTGCTGTCGGTACGGAACACCCCGAACGGCGAGTCGTCATGGAGGGTCTTCAAGTTCCCGAACCGGCTGTTGTCACTTGTCACCGCGCAGGATCACCACCCCTGTCCAGCACTGCAGCGCACCCACACGATGGTGCGCGCAGGTGCCGCGCGCCACGTTTGTTCCTGGGGTCTGCGTATGCGTATGCCGTCGACGCAGGGGCTCGCCGCCCGCAGCAGTCACGCACGACCACTCCAGTCACGCATTTTTTGCTGGAGCCACTGCTGGGCCTGCGCCAGCGACTCGACATCTTCCGGCAGTGCACTGCCGGCGGCCACGCTCGCCGGCGGCGCCACAGCTTCGCCAAGCTGCTCCCAATCCAGCTGGATCGTCATGCCGCCTGGCTTGGCGGCGAATGAAACGCGAGGAGCAAGCCGTACGCGCTCGCCGGTGGCACTGGTGTGCGTCGCCTCGACCGTGAAGTTGACCTGTACATTTTTCGGCGTGTTCAGACGTGTTCCCTTGGGTTTCTACGGGGCGTTCCATCGCGCGCCCGGCATGTTGTGGCCAACGCTATAGCGTAACGACGCGGCCGGCGCACCCCGTAGGAATCTCGGACGCAAGCTGGGCGGGGGATTCAGTAACCCTTTAGAAGCACGTCAGGCATCGCCCGCGCCGCAAAAGAGACGGCCTGCCCCCAAGGGATGCAAGGCGCCCTGCGCAGTCCCTGCGCCACGCGAGAGCAGATGAACGTCGGGAACATGCCCGGCCTCGCTCCCCTGCGCGCCTGAATCCGAAGGCGTGTCGGACTTCGTACACTTGAGCGCCCGGGTCTACCAAGGATCGAAGGAACGATGTTCACACTGAGTATTCAGCGCCGCCCGGCCTATCTGCTGGCAGCAGCCAGCGGGCCTGCCGACGTGGATGAAAATTGTTCGGGCATCGTGTTCGTGGCGGACATGCTGCGACGCACTTGCTCGAGGCGGCTGCTGCTGGACATGACGGCCCTGGCCCCGCGATTCGCGGGAGCAGGGGCGCTGGAGCTGATTTCGACGCTTTACTCCAGCATGCCCGCGATGGAAAAAATCGCGGTCCTCGTCGCAGCCGGGACGTCCCACGGCGTCGTCCTCGAGGTTGCGCGCCACCGCAACGTGCCTGCCATGGAGTTCGCGAACGTCAGTGAGGCGGACGCCTGGCTTTGCCTTTAGTCAGTCATTTGCCGCAGCCGGGACTGTTGTGCGTCACCTGACCCGTAGTACATCCAGCGTGGAAACCGCGGGCGCCGCATTGCCCCACGATTGACGCACGTACGTGGCCACCGCGGCGATGTCGTCGCCGCTCAGAACCTGTCCGAAAGGCGGCATTCCGAAGGGCTGCGGGTTGCCCGCAGTGCTGGGAGCAAAGCCGCCTTTGCGGATGATTTGCACCAGGTTGTTGGCAGAGTCCATCAACACGCCGCGATTGCCCGCCAGGGCCGGGTACATCGACGGAACGCCCTGGCCCTTGTCGCCGTGGCACGAGGCGCACTGCTGTTCATAGAGCTTGGCGCCGCGGCCCAGCACGTCCGACCCCGCACGGGCCACCTCCTTGCGTTCAGGCTCGCGAAGGGGGATGGCGGCCAGGTATTCCGCCATCGCCGACAGGTCCTGCGTGCTCAGATACTGCGTGCTGGTGTACACCACGTCTGCCATGGGGCCGGAGACCGCGCCGTGCGCTGATACACCGTTCTTCAGGAGCTGCACAACCTGCTCGCGGCGCCACTTCTGGACACCTGCCTCGCTCGGGCTCGCCAGTGAAGGCGCATACCAGGTCTGGTCAGGCATCAGGCCACCGGCGAACTCCGCGTTCACGCTGGTGCCGCCCAGGAAGTTGCGGCTGGAGTGACACGCGGCGCAATGGGAAAGTGCATCGACCAGGTACTTGCCCCGGTTCCACTCGGCACTCTTTTGCGGCTCGCCCTCGAATGGACCGGCCCGGAAGAACAGGGCGCGCCACACGCCAAGCGCAGCCTGCGTGTTGTACGGGAACGGAAGCTGGTGGGCCTTGTTCTGTTGCTCCACAGGCTTGACCGAGCGCAGGTAGGCATAGAGCGCGTCGGCGTCTCCCCGCGTCACTTTCGTGTAGCTGGGATACGGAAACGCCGGATAGAGCAGGCGCCCGTCCTTGGACCGGCCGTGATGCATCGCCCGCCAGAACTCGGACGCGGACCAGTTGCCGATGCCGGTCTTTGCGTCGGGCGTGATGTTGGGAGCAAAGACGGCTCCGAACGGGGTGTTGACGGCGCCCCCTCCGGCAAATTCAGCGCCACCGACGGTGGTGTGGCACCCCATGCAGTTCCCGGCTCGGGCCAGGTATGCGCCCCGGGCGATGACGGTCTGGTCGAGCGGCGCGGCAGCCGGACTGGAGTCCACGGCGGGTTCGCCGCGCACATTCAGCCAGGCCACGAGAGCGGCAAGCAGCAAGAGCAGCGCGGCGAGGGCCAGTAGCCAGCGCGGCCATCGAGCGCGCGGGGCGCCAGGGGTCGTCGTCATTGGAGAAAGCTCCCGCACGGCATGGGCAGCGGCTGCGCGGGACCGGCGGCGGGCCTGGTGCCGGCCGGCAGCGTCTGGGCCGAGAGCCACTTGGCGACAACGGAGACTTCCTCCGGCGCCAGCGCCTTGGCCACCTTTGCCATGCAGTCAGGAGCCCTGGCCTGGCGTTGGTCCGCTCTCCACGCACCAAGCTGCGCCGAAAGGTAGTCGGCGGGCAGCGTCAAGAGCCCCGGCATGGCGGGCAGCATGCCGGCCATCTGCTGGCCGTGGCAGGAAACGCAAGCGGGAATGCCGCGCTCCGGAGCACCGCGCAGGACCAGGGTCTGCGCGGTGCGTTGTTCGTCGGCCGTCAGCTTCGTCACCTGCGCGGGCGGGTAGGGCAGGTCGAGCGCGGAGAAGTAGTTCGCGATGTCGCGCAGGTAGTCGTCCGAGAGGTTCTGCACGAGGTGGTTCATGGCGTCGTAGCGCCGGAATCCCGCCTGGAAGTTCTTCAGCTGGTTGAACAGGTAGCCTGCAGGCTTGCCCGCAATGCGGGGGAAGTAGCCTTGGTTGGTGGCTCGTCCTTCCTTGCCATGGCACGCCACACAAGCCTGCATGCGTTGTGCCATGGTGTTCTGGGGGCCGGCGGGGGCACGCTCGGTGGTTTGCCCCCACGCCGAGTGCAAGCCGACGAACAGGAGCAGTGCTGCAAGGATCTGGTGAATCGAGTCCCTCACTTCAGCGTGCCTACGGCGAGATGGACCAACCCGTAGATGGTCAGAACGAACGCGGCCACCAGCACGGCGGCTACGCCGAGGAGGCCGAGGGGGTTCACCGTGCGCAGGTCTTCACTGTTGCGGGCACGACTACCGATTCCGATGAAGCTCCACAGGACCGTGCGGATGTAGACAAGCAATTTCATGACAGCACCTCACGGGCGACTGTGCCATCGTTGCTGCTACGGGGGTAGCCTCAGAATCAGGAAAAAACTACGCATCAGATG
>JAQGMY010000207.1 GCA_028292105.1 Ramlibacter sp. | reverse complement strand
GAGCACCCGACGGTGCTGCTGACCGAGCGCACCACGCACCTCTCGACGCACTCCGGGCAGATCGCCTTTCCGGGCGGCAGGCGCGACGCCACCGACACAGACGCCGCGCACACCGCCCTGCGCGAGGCGCACGAGGAGATCGGCCTGGAGGCCGCCTGGGTCGAGGTGCTCGGGCAGATGGGGCCGTACACCACCGGCAGCGGCTTCATCGTCACGCCCGTCATCGCGCTGGTGCGGCCGGAAGCGCCGCTGGCGCTCAACCCCTATGAAGTGGCCGACGCCTTCGAGGTGCCGCTGGCTTTCCTGATGAACCCGGCGCACCACCGGCGGCATGTCATCGACACCCAGGGCGTGCGGCGCGACTGGTTCTCGATGCCGTACATGGACGGCGATCACGAGCGCTTCATCTGGGGCGTGACCGCCGCCATCCTGCGCAATTTCTACCGCTTCCTGGCCGCCTGAGCGCGGCCCCGCAGGGCCGGACTTATCATCCCTGCATGAGCTTTTTCGCCATCCTGTTCGCCCTGCTCCTGGAGCAGGTGCGGCCACTGGCGCGCCACAACCCCATCCACGGCTCGCTGCGCGCCTGGGCGCGCTGGTCCAGCCGCAACTTCGATGCCGGCAAGCCGCACCACGGCTGGATCGCCTGGGCTGTCGCCACGGTGGGGCCGGCGCTCGCGGCGCTGGCCATCCACTGGGCCCTGCTGCTGTTCGTGGGCTGGCCCGCCGCGGTGCTGTGGAGCGTGGCGGTGCTCTACGTGACGCTGGGCTTTCGCCAGTTCAGCCACCACTTCACCGCCATCCGCGACGCGCTGGCTGCCGGCGAGGAGGACCGAGCGCGCGAACTGCTGGCGCAGTGGCAGCAGGTCGACGCCGCCGAATTGCCGCGGCGCGAGATCGTGCGCCATGTCATCGAGTACTCGGTGCTGGCCGCCCACCGCCACGTGTTCGGCGTGCTCACCTGGTTCTCGCTGCTGGCGGCTTTCGGCTTCGGGCCGGCCGGCGCGGTGCTCTACCGCATGAGCGAGTTCGTCACCCGCTACTGGCGCTACCGCGCGACATCCCGCTCGCAACCAGCCAGCGAGGCATTGCAGCTGGCCGCGACCAAGGCTTGGGCGGTCATCGACTGGCTGCCCGCGCGCATCACCGCCATGGCCTTCGCCATCGTCGGCAGCTTCGAGGAGGCGATCGACTGCTGGCGCCACCATGCGCAGCGGTTCCCGGACGACAACGACGGCGTCATCCTCGCGGCCACCTCCGGCGCGGTGAACGTGCGCCTGGGCGGCGAGGCGCTGCGCTCGGCCTTCGCGCCCCACAGCTCGCAGACGTTCAGCGCCGCGTCCGTCGTGCCCGCGCCCGACGCCGACACCGAAAGCACCCCCGGCCGCGAAGCCGAACCCGCCCACCTGCGCAGCATCGTCGGCCTGGTGTGGCGGTCCGTGGTGCTGTGGATGGTGCTGCTGGCTTTGCTCACCCTGGCTCGCTTGCTCGGCTAGCCGAAAGCGGACAGCCGGCCGCGAAGGACGCAAAGGATTCGCGAAGGACGCGAAAAAAACTCCAAAGGTATTCCTTGGGTCTTTGACCGAGCGCCCTGTGGTTAGGGCCCTGGTCGTTCAACGCACCTGTAAAACCTCATGGTTTTCCTTTTGCGTCCTTTGCGAGTTTTCGCGACCTTCGCGGCCGGTCCCCGCTCCCGAACTCAATACCGCTGCGGCTGGCTCAGTTCGGCGAAGAGGTCGCCGTAGATGCGGTACCGGTGCGCCGTGATCGGGTGTTCGGCCTCGGCATGCGCCACGGCCGCGATCACCGCGCAGCCGGGTTCGTGCAGGTGGGTGCAGTTGTAGAACTTGCAGTTCGCCACGTGCTGGCGCAGGTCCGGCATCAGCCCGGCAAGCTGCATCCGGTCGATATGGTGCAGGCCGAACTCCTGGAAGCCGGGCGAGTCGATCAGGCCGGTGGTGCGTGCCTCATCCACCCAGTACCAGGTGGTCGCGGTGGTGGTGTGCTTGCCGGAGTTGAGCGCCTGCGAGATCTCGTTGGTCAGCGCCTGCGCGTGCGGCACCAGCAGGTTGGTCAGCGTGCTCTTGCCGGCGCCCGAGGGCCCCAGCACCAGCGTGGTCTTGCCCTGCAGGTGGCGCAGCAGGTGCTCGCGGTCGACCTCCTTGGACAGCCGCAGCGACAGCGGCAGCACCCCATAGCCCATGTGCTGGTAAGGCAGCAGGCGGCTCCAGGCGCGCTCGAAGGGCTCGACCAGGTCGCTCTTGTTCAGGGCGATCAGCGGTGCGATGCGTTCGGCTTCGGCGGCGATCAACGCGCGCGCCAGCTGCATCTCCGAGAACTCGGGCTCGGCGGCGATCAGCACCAGCACCAGGTCGAGGTTGGCGGCGAAGGACTTGGTGCGGATCTCGTCCTGGCGGTAGAACAGGTTCTTGCGCGGGTCGACCTTGGCGATCACCCCTTCGTCGCCGGTGGCGCGCCACTGCACGTGGTCGCCGACCACCGTCTCGTTTTTCTTGCCTTTGGCATGGCACAGGCGCCGTTCGCCATCGGGCGTTTCCACCAGGCAGTGACGCCCGTGGCTGGCCACGACCAGGCCGCCTTGCGGCGTTTCGTTGTCAAGCAAGTTCGGCCTTCATGGGAGCAGGGCGTCGGCGCGTGCCGCGCACTCGAAGTCGGTGTCCGAGATGCCGTGCAGCGCGTGGGTACTGAAGCGCACGACGCAGCGCTGGTAATGCACCGACAGGTCAGGGTGATGGTCGAGCGCGTTCGCCACGAAGGCGAGGGCGTTCACGAACGAGATCGTCTCGTAGTAGTCGGCGAAAGTGAACGTCTTCTCGATGGCCACGGCATCGCCGTCGCCGCTGAGAACCCATCCGGGCAGGTCCGCCAGCTTGCGCACGATCTCGGTCGGATTGAGCGCGCGCCTTTGCACGCCCGCCCAGTCGCGCTTCTTCAGCATCGAAGTCAAGCGGCCGCTCCCAGCCGCGCCAGGCGCTCGGACGCCGGCGGATGCGAGTAATAGAACTTCACGTACACCGGGTCGGGCGTCAGCGTCGAGGCGTTGTCTTCGTACAGTTTGAGCAAGGCCGTGCCGAGATCCCGGCCGCTGGTCTGCGCGGCGGCGTAGGCATCCGCCTCGAACTCGTGCTTGCGCGAGAACTGCGCCATGACAGGCGAGATGAAATAGGTGAACACGGGAATCGCGAGCATGAACAACAGCAGCGCGACCGCGTCGTTGGGTCCGTCGAGGTTGGGTCGCACCCCCAGGCCGGTATAGAACCAGGTGCGGCTGGCCAGCCACCCCAGCAGCGCGAAACCGGCGAGGCTGAAGGCGAACATGGCGACGATGCGCTTGACAATGTGCTTGTGCTTGAAGTGGCCCAGTTCGTGGGCCAGCACGGCGTCGACCTCGCCGGGCGAGAGCTTGGACAGCAGGGTGTCGTAGAACACCACCCGCTTGGCCGCGCCGAAGCCGGTGAAGTAGGCGTTGGCATGGGCGCTGCGCTTGCTGCCATCCATCACGAACAGGCCCTTGGCGGCGAAGCCGCAGCGCTGCATCAGCGCGGTGACGCGCGCCTTGAGCGTCTCGTCCTCGAGCGGCTGGAACTTGTTGAACATGGGGGCGATGAAGGTCGGGTAGACCACCAGCAGCAGCAGGTTGAAGCCGATCCACACGCCCCACGCCCACAACCACCACCAGCTCCCCGCGGCGCCCATCAGCCAGAGGATCAGCGCCGCGATCGGCAGCCCGATGGCGGCGCCAAGCAGGCTGGTCTTCACCAGGTCGCCCAGCCAGAGCTGGAAGGTGATCTTGTTGAAGCCGAAGCGCTCTTCCACCACGAAGGTCTGGTACAGCGAGAAGGGCAACTCCAGCAGGCCGCTGATCACGGCGAAGGCCGCGAGCAGCGCCAGCTGCTGCGCCATGCCGGTGCCGAGCCCGCTCACCAGCGCGTGGTTCAGCGCGTCGAGGCCGCCGAGCAGCGTCCACCCCAGCAGCACGGCGGTGCCCCACGCTGTTTCGAGCAGGCCGACGCGCGACTTGGCGACGGTGTAATCGGCAGCGCGCTGGTGGGCGGGCAGCGAGACGGTCGCGGCGAACGCGGCCGGGACCGTGCCGCGGTGGCTGGCCACGTACCGCACCTGCCGGGTCGCCAGCCAGAACTTCACCGCCAGGCCCGCCAGCAGGAAGGCGGCGAAAGCGAAGGTGAGGTCGGTCGATGGGTTCATCCCCGAATGGTAGGCGACAATCGGCCCATGGCAGACAGCACCGCGACCCTCGGCAAGAGCGACCAGAACCTCGTCTGGCTCGACTGTGAGATGACCGGGCTCGACCCGGAGCGCGACCGGCTGATCGAGATCGCCGTCGTCGTCACCGGCCCCAACCTCGAGCCCCGCATCGAGGGCCCGGCGATCGCCATCCACCAGAGCGACGCCCAGCTGGACCTGATGGATGCCTGGAACAAGGGCACGCACGGCAAGAGCGGACTGACCGACAAGGTGCGTGCCTCCAGCGTGAGCGAAGCGCAGGCCGAACAGCAGATCCTGGACTTCGTCACGCGGTACGCGCCGCGGCACGGCACCCCGATGTGCGGCAACAGCATCAGCCAGGACCGGCGCTTCCTGGTCAAGTACATGCCGAAGCTGGAGGACTGGTTCCACTACCGCAACCTGGACGTCAGCACGCTCAAGGAGCTTGCCAAGCGCTGGCGGCCCGAAGTCCATGCCTCCTTCAAGAAGCGCCAGATGCACACCGCCCTGGCGGACGTCCACGAGTCGATCGACGAACTGGCGCATTACCGCGAGCACTTCCTGAAGCTGGGTTGAGTCCGGACGACCGGACGCAGAGGCTTCGCAGAAGACGCAGAAGGAAGCTGCGTCCGGCTGCCTATATCCCAGCGGCCCTTCCACTGCAGTGCAGCCGTCCGGGAAATCCCCTATAATCGAGAGCTTGGCTGCATACAGCAGTCTTTTATCGCGCATCTGCCTTCTCGCACCGGCTCGCGCCCCTCACAGGGCAGACAGAGCCACACAGGTGAACCCTGTGTAGTCGTTGGAATGGAAGATGTTCTCTAACCATTCTGATGACGGCGCACCCGCCCTGGGTCGCGCTGCGTGGGACACTTCATGACTGATTTCGAAAACACCTCCGTCGCCGGCGTTGACTCGCCCGTGGCATTCGACAACTCCATCGCCCTGGTGATGGACACCACCACCGTGGTCGACGACATCGTCGTCATCGACGACACCATCGCGGTCGACACCGCCCCCGCGGCGCCGAACGGCTTCGCGCTGATGGGCCTCGCTCCCGAACTGCTGGCCGCCGTGGCCGACCTGGGCTTCACCCAGCCGACCCCGGTGCAGGAGCAGGCGATCAGCCAGGCCATGGCACCTTCGCTGGTGCAGGGCCAGGCCTTCAACGACCTGATGGTCTCCAGCCAGACCGGCAGCGGCAAGACCGCGGCCTT
Organism: Ramlibacter sp.; assembly: GCA_028292105.1. Lineage (GTDB taxonomy): Bacteria > Pseudomonadota > Gammaproteobacteria > Burkholderiales > Burkholderiaceae_C > Ramlibacter. The sequence goes on along the minus strand of JAQGMY010000207.1, from coordinate 10,140 downwards.
CCTGCTGCCCGTGCTGCACACGCTGCTCAAGCAACAAGCCGAAGCCGAAGCGGCCGAACAGAAGGAACGCGACGAAGCGATCGCCCGTGGCGAATCGGGCAAGAAAAGCGCCCGCAAGAACCCGCTGAACCCGCGCACCTTCAAGGCCGCCGTTCCCGGCGCGCTGATCCTGTGCCCGACGCGTGAACTCGCGCAGCAGGTCTGCGCCGATGCGATCGACCTGGTCAAGCATTGCAAGGGCCTGCGCATCGCCAACGTCGTGGGTGGCATGCCTTACCAGATGCAGATCGCCCGCCTGCAGAACGCCGACCTGGTGGTGGCCACCCCCGGCCGCCTGCTGGACCTGCAGCGTTCCAGCCAGATCAAGCTGGACAAGGTGCAGTTCCTGGTCGTCGACGAGGCCGACCGCATGCTCGACCTCGGCTTCTCGGAAGACCTGGAAGAAGTGAACCAGCTGACCATCAACCGTGGCCAGACCATGATGTTCAGCGCCACGTTCGCGCCGCGCATCCAGCAACTGGCGCAGCGCGTCATGCGCAACCCCAAGCGCATCCAGGTCGATTCGCTGCAGGAAAAGCACGCGAACATCAAGGAAGTGCTGTTCTGGGCCGACGACGCCCGCCACAAGCGCGCGCTGCTGGACCACTGGCTGCGTGACAAGAGCATCAACCAGGCGATCGTGTTCGCCAGCACGCAAGTCGAGTGCGACTCGCTGGCCGAAGACCTGCAGCAGGAAGGCTTCGACGCCGTCGCGCTGCACGGCGCCCTGTCGCAGGGCCTGCGCAACCGCCGCCTGATGGCGTTGCGTCGCGGCCAGGTGCAGATCCTGGTGGCCACGGACGTCGCCGCCCGCGGCATCGACGTGCCGACGATCACGCACGTGTTCAACTTCGGCCTGCCGATGAAGAGCGAGGACTACACCCACCGCATCGGCCGCACCGGTCGTGCGGGCCGTGACGGCCTGGCGATCACGTTCGCCGAGTTCCGCGACCGTCGCAAGATCGGCGACATCGAGCACTACAGCAAGCAGCGCTTCAACGCCGAAGTGATCCCCGGCCTGGAGCCGAAGCAGCGCTTCGCGCCCTCGGCGCCGGCGGCACGTCCCAGCTTCGGCAAGGCTCGCCCCGGCGAACAGCGCCGCGGCAGCGGTGGCCCTGGCTTCGGCAAGAGCGCCGGCAACTTCGGCGCCAAGTCCTTCGGCCCGCGTGAAGGCGGTTTCGGTGGGCGCGATGGCGGCCGTGATGGTGGCGGCTTCGGCGGCCGCGGTCGCCCGGCACGCTGATCGTCATTCCCGCGCAGGCGGGAACGGAGGTCGGCCAGGCCGACTCCCTGGGCGCAGACTGACAACTGCCGGCTTTGCCGGCTTGTCCTGTCGGAGCCGATCCTTGAAAAAAGCCCCGCATCGCGGGGCTTTTCTTCGTCCTTTTTTCCGCGACCAACGCCAGGCTACAGCTTGGCCAGCATCTCGCGCGTGACCAGCGTCACGCCGGTGTCGGTGCGAAAGAAGCGGCGGCCGTCCTCGTGCGGGTCCTCGCCGATCACCATGCCGTCGGGGATGCTGCAGCCGCGGTCGATCACCACCTTGCTGAGCCTGCTGCCGCGGCCTATCACCGTGTCCGGCATGATCACCGCTTCGTGGATCGTGCAGCAGGATTCGACGCGCACGTTGGAGAACAGCACCGCGCGGCGGATGTTGGAGCCGATCACGATGCAGCCGCCGGAGACCAGCACGTTGGACGTTTCGCCGTTCAGGCCGCGCTCGTCGGGCACGAACTTCGCAGGGGGCAGTTGCTCCTGGTAGGTCCAGATCGGCCAGTCGCGGTCGTACAGGTTCAGCTCGGGCAGGTCGGAGGCGAGGTCCAGGTTGGCCGCCCAGAAGGCGTCCACCGTGCCGACGTCGCGCCAGTAGGGGCGGCCGCGGGTGGAGGCGGGGATGCTCGAGAGGTTCAGCGGGTGCGCCAGCGCGCCGCCGTCCGCCACCACTTTCGGGATGACGTTCTTGCCGAAGTCGTGCTCCGAGACGTCGTCGGACAGGTCTTCTTCCAGCAGCGAGTAGAGGTACTCCGCGCCGAAGACGTAGATGCCCATGCTGCCCAGCGCCCGGTCGGGCTTGCCGGGGATGGCCGGCGGGTCCTTGGGTTTTTCCAGGAAGGCCGTGATGCGGCGGCGCTCGTCGACGTGCATCACGCCGAGCGCCGTGGCTTCCATCCGCGGCACCTCGATGCAGCCGACGGTGCATTTGGCGCCGCTCTGCACGTGGTCCAGCAGCATCAGCGAATAGTCCTGCTTGTAGATGTGGTCGCCCGCGAGCACGAGGATGTACTCGGGCCCGTACGCCCGCAGGATGTCGATGTTCTGGGTGATGGCGTCGGCGGTGCCGCGGTACCAGTACGCTTCGTTCACCCGCTGCTGGGCCGGCAGGAGGTCGATGAACTCGTTGGCCTCGCCGCGCAGGAAGTTCCACCCGCGCTGCAGGTGGCGCAGCAGGGAATGGGATTTGTACTGCGTGAGCACGCCGATGCGGCGGATCCCGCTGTTGATGCAGTTCGACAGCGCGAAGTCGATGATGCGGAATTTGCCGCCGAAGTACACGGCCGGCTTGGCGCGGCGGTCCGTCAGGTCGTACAGGCGCGAGCCGCGGCCGCCGGCCAGCACCAGGGCCACGGTCTTGCGCGGCAGTTCCCGGGCCAGGATGATCCGCTCCATGGCGGCGTCGTTCGACGCCCCTTCGATGGCTTCCAGCTCGCCCGTGTGCTCCTTCATGGCCTTCGCTCCAAGTGACGGGTTTCACTGTCCGCCACGGCGAGGCACGACCGTGTAGGACGCGGCCGTCTCTGGCGCTACAGCGGCGTCGCCAGCATGCCGGCGCCCTCAGGAAGCGGCGTTGGAACTGCGGTCGCTTTCGTTGCGCCGGCGGTTGGTCTTCTTCTGCACGAAGGCCGCGATGCTGAGCCAGGCCGCGCCAGCGGCGAGGAACAGGATGAATGCGTTTGCGATGGTCATGCCTGTTGGACCCCGCCCGTGCCGGCCGTTCGTAGGACGCCTGCCCGTATGCGCGCGCTGCCCCGTGGATCAGCCTTGTGTCCCGACGCCGCGCATCACCAGCGCCAGGGTCTCGCGCAACTGCCGGATGCCGGCCGCCGGCTCGGGGGCGGCCTGCTGCATCCACCGGCGCTGCTCGCTCACGTAAAGCGCCATGAACAAGGAAGCCACGCGCTCGGCGTCGAGGTCCGGTGCCGCCTCGCCGGCCGCCTGCGCCTGCAACACCATCGTCTTCAGCTGGGCCAGCATCAGCCGGCGGCGGGCGAAGAACCGTTGCGTGGGCTCGCTCCCCTCTGCCGGCTCGCCGGGCTCTCCGAGCAAGTCGTAGGTATGTTCGAGGGTCGGCCGCGCGAGCGCGGGGTCGGCCAGCCAGTAGCGATAGCGTTCGGCGAAGAAGCCGGCCAGCCGGTCGAGCAAGGGCCCCGGTCGCTCGACCCAGCGCTGGCCCCGCTCGGTGAGGGCGTCGAGTTCATCGTTCACCACCATCAACAGCAAGTCGCGCTTGTCGCGCGCATAGACGAACACCGTGCCGATCGACACTCCGGCCTGCGCCGCGATCTCGCGGGTGGTGGCGGCGTCGTAGCCCTTTTCCAGGAACACCTGGCGGGCGGCGGCGGCGATGCGCCGCTGCTTGTCGCGTTTGCCCCGCTCGCGCGGGCCGAGCGCCGTCAGGTCTTCGGCCTCGTCGGCGGGCCGGTCGCAGTCCGTGCGTTTGGGAATGGCTGGCATGGCTTGGCCCTGATGTCTTCTAGTGCAAACCCTCACCTGTCACCCAGGTGTCGCTTGAAATAATGAGCATGCTCAAAAAGAACAAATGACGCAACAGCCTTTCCCGCAAACGGTCCCTCGCCCTCCCATACAGGGTGCGCGGACGTCCGTGAACCGGGACGAAGCTGGCTCGGACCTCGGCATGTCGGCGGCATCTGCTGCCCGCATTCAGGCGTTCGGGCCGACGAAAGGCGTTGCTTTTGCGCACATCACCCGTCCGCGCTGCAGCCTTGTTGCAGTCGCACGACAGGGTGGGGGTCGCCCGGGTGTTGCGCACGATGAAAACCACGTGCAATACGCACGGGATGAAGTCAGGCCGCGGCCGGTGATCACGAGATTTTTTTAATCCAACTGGAGGAAGTTCGAATGAAGACGAAGATGAAGGTGCTTGCAGCGAGCTGCGCCCTGGCCGCGGTGTCCATGGCCCAAGCCCAACCCCTGCAACGCCTCACGAACAACGTGACGCTGTACGGCATCGTCGACAGCGGCGTGGAGCGCATCACCAACGCCGGCCCGGGCCGCAACGCGCTGACGCGCGTGCCCACCCTGACCTCCTCGCTGCCCTCGCGCATCGGCTTCCGCGGCGCCGAAGACCTCGGCGGCGGCTTGTGGGCCCAGTTCGTCCTGGAGACGGGCATCGCCGTCGACAGCGGCCTGATCAACCAGGGTGGCCGCTTCTTCGGCCGCCAGTCCTTCGTCGGCCTGAGCAGCACCTGGGGCACCGTGTCCTTCGGCCGCCAGTACGACCCGTTCTACCTGGCCACGCTGGACTCCGGCGTCTTCGGACCCAACGCCTACGGCCTGGGCTCGCTGGACCCGTACATTCCCGCAGCGCGCTGGGACAACTCCATCGCCTATGCCGGCCAGTGGGGCGCGTTCGGCGTTGCCGCCAATTACAGCCTCGGTCGTGACGTGGTGCCCGCCGGAACCGGTACCGTCTGCGCCGGTGAGAACGCCAACGACTTCCATGCCTGCCAAGCCTACGGCGCCATGGTCAAGTACACGATGCCAAACTGGGGTGCCGCCCTCGGTTATGGCGTGCAGCGCGGTGCCCCCGGCGCCGCCGCCGGCCTGACCGCCAGCGCCCGTGAAGACTCCCGCCTGACGCTGAACGGCTACTTCAAGGCCGACGCCTTCAAGGTCGGCGGCGGCATCATCCGCCGCGACAACGACGGCAGCCTGACGCAGCCGCGCAGCAACCTGTACTGGATCGAAGGGGCCTACGCCGTCACGCCGGCGTTCTCCGCGGAGCTGTTCTTCGGCCGCCTCGACTACAAGGGTGGCCCGACCAACGACGCCAACCTCTACGCGATCCGTGGCGTGTACAGCTTCTCCAAGCGCTCGGCCGTGTACGCCACCGCCGGCCGCATCAACAACCACGGCATCTCTGCCCTGTCCGTCTCGGCTTCGTCGCCGGGCGGCGCCCCGGTCGCCGGCTCCGGCCAGACCGGTGTCCTGGTCGGCGTTCGCACGACCTTCTGATCCACGCCGTCGCAAGACGGCTTCACTCGGCGGCCATGCGGGGGCATCCTCGCACCGGCCGCCGTTTTTGCATTCGAGGAGACATCAAGATGAGCAGCACGATCCATGTCAACGGCAAGGCCACCACGGTCGATGTCGACGCAGCCACCCCGCTGCTGTGGGTGATCCGCGAGCACCTGCAACTCACGGGCACCAAGTTCGGCTGCGGCATCGCGGCTTGCGGCGCCTGCACCGTGCACGTCGACGGCGAAGCGGTCCGATCCTGCGTGACGCCGGTCTCCGCCGTCGCCGGCAAGAAGGTCACCACCATCGAGGGGCTCTCCCCGGACGGCAACCACAAGCTGCAGCAGGCCTGGATTGCCGAGCAGGTGCCGCAGTGCGGCTACTGCCAGTCCGGCCAGATCATGCAGGCCGCCACGCTGCTGGCCAGGACGAAGAACCCGTCGCGCGAGGAGATCGTGCGCCACATGGACGGCAACATCTGCCGCTGCGGCACCTACCAGCGCATCGTCAAGGCGATCCAGCGCGCCGCCAAGGAGGCCTGAGCCATGACCACCACCGAATTCAAGACCACCCGCCGCGGCTTCCTGGCAGCCACCGGGGGCCTGACTTTTTCCGTCGTCCTCGGTGGCGCCGCATTCGCCGCCGCCGGTGATGCGCAAGCGCAGGCCGCCGGCGCCGGCCTGCAACCCAATGCCTGGGTGATCATCGGCACCGACGACATCGTCACCGTCATCACGCCCGTCGCCGAAATGGGCCAGGGCACGATGACCGCGCTGCCCATGATCCTGGCCGAGGAGCTCGACGCCGACTGGTCGAAGGTGAAGGCGGAGTTCGCGCCGCCGAACGCCAAGGTGTACGGCAATCCGCACCCGCTGCTCGCGGGCGGCCAGGCTTCGCTCGCCAGCATCGCGGTGCCGGGTTACTACAACCCGCTGCGCATCGCCGGTGCGCAGGCCCGTGCCGTGCTGATGCAGGCTGCCGCCGCCAAGTGGAACGTGCCCGTCGCCGAGGTCACCACCGACAGCGGCAAGGTGCTGCACGCCAGGTCCGGCCAGCGCTTCACGTACGGCGAGATCGCGCGCTTTGCGCAGATGCCGGCCGAACTGCCGCAGATCACGCTCGCCGACCTGAAGAAGCCGCAGCAGTACAAGCTGGTCGGCAAGACCCATCTCGGCCGCAATGACGTGCGGTCCAAGACCAACGGCAGCGCCAAGTACGGCATCGACGTGATCGTGCCCGGCATGGTCTACGCAGCGGTGCTCGAGTCGCCCATGGAAGGCGCCAGGCCGGAGAACGTGAACAGCGCCGAAGCGCTGGCCGTGCCCGGCGTCACGCAAGTGCTGCCGCTGCCCTTCGGCGTGGCGGTGATCGGCACCTCGGTCGAGGCGACGCGCCTGGCGCGCCACGTGCTCAAGTCCAAGGTGACCTGGAACACGAGCGGTGCGACCGCCGCGGGTTTCGACTCCACCAAGGCACAAGTCGAATACGCACGCGCCGGCCAGGACGCCAACGCCAAGGCCCTCGACGCCTACAAGCGCGGCGACGCCACCAAGGCCTTCGGCGACGGCGGCAAGCAGATCCAGGCCACCTACTGGTCCGAGCACACCTACCACGCGCAGATGGAGCCGATGAACTGCACGGTGCGCGTCAACGAGGACGGCACGGCCGACATCTGGACCGGCACGCAGGCGGTCGGCGGCGTCGTCGCGGTGGCCACCGGCGTGCTGAAGACGACGCCGGACAAGATCCGCGTGCACCAGCAGCTGCTCGGCGGCGGTTTCGGCCGCCGCATCTCGCCCGACATCGTGGCGCAAGCGGTGGTGATCGGCAACGCGGTGAAGAAGCCGGTCAAGCTGATCCTCTCGCGCGAGGACGACATGGCGGCCGCGCGCCCGCGCCCGATGACGCACCACGTCATGAAGGCCACGCTGGGTTCCGACGGCCGCATCGCCGGCTGGAAGCACCGCATCGTCGCCGAGAACGTCGACGCGATCGCCGCGCCGCCGCGCTTCCAGGCCACCGGCGGCAAGGACTACATCGGCTGGAACGGGTCGGACCTGCCGCACTACGGCATCCCCAACTACGTTGCCGAAGGCGTGCGTGAAATGCGCGGCATGCGGGTGCAGCCGTTCCGCGGCATCGGTGCCGGCCACAACAAGTTCGCCATCGAGTCCTTCCTCGACGAGATCGCGGCCGAACGCAAGATGGACCCGCTGGCGCTGCGCCTGGAGCTGACGCGCGACGATCCGCGTGCAACGCAAGTGCTGAAGACCGTGGCCGAGATGTCCGACTTCAAGCGCAAGCGCCCCGGCCGCGGCCTGGGCATCGCCTTCGCCGACTACCACGGCTCGCTCTCGGCGGGCGTCGCCGAGATCTCGGTCGATCGCGCCACCGGCAAGATCAAGGTCCACAACTACTGGGTGGCGGTGGACCCGGGCCTGGCGATCCAGCCGCAGAACGTGCTGGCGCAGGTCGAGGGCGGTGTCGTCTGGGGCCTGTCCGTGGCGCTGCTCGAGCAGTTGGACATCCGCGACGGCGCCGTGGTGCAGTCGAACTTCAACGACTACCCGGTGCTGCGCATGAGCGACATGCCCGAGATCCACACCAGCCTGGTGATGTCGCCGCAGTCGGCGCCCACCGGCATGGGCGAGATCGGCGTGGCGGCGGTGGCGCCGGCGATCGGCAACGCGCTGTTCGCGCTCACCGGCAAGCGGGTGCGCCAGCTGCCGATGTCGCAGGCGGCGGTGAAGAAAGTGCTGTCGGCCTGAGGTCGGCACGGGGAAAATGCGGCGCCATGTGCGCCGCTTTTTTTTGGGAAGAGAAACCATGACCGGACCCTTGCGCGGCCTCAAGGTGATCGAGATGGCCGGCCTCGGGCCGGCCCCGTTCTGCGCCATGTTGTTCGCCGACATGGGGGCCCAGGTGGTGCGCGTCGAGCGCCCCGGCGGCGCGGCCAGGCTGACCAGGCACGACGTGACCGCCCGCGGCCGGCCGGTGCTGGAGCTGGACCTGCGCCAGCCGGAAGGCCCCGCCACCGTGCTGCGCATGGTGGAGAGCGCGGACGTGCTGATCGAGGGCTTCAGGCCGGGCGTGATGGAGCGCCTGGGCCTGGGCCCGGACGCCTGCCTGGCACGCCGAGCCAGGCTGGTCTACGGCCGCATGACCGGCTGGGGCCAGCACGGGCCGCTGGCCAAGGCGGCTGGCCACGACATCAACTACGTCGCGCTCAGCGGGGCCCTGCACGCGATCGGCCACAAGGACCGGCCGCCGGTGCCGCCCCTGAACCTGGTGGGTGACTTCGGGGGCGGCGCGATGCTGCTGGCCTTCGGCGTGCTCGCCGCCGTCTTCGAGGCCAGGACATCCGGGCAGGGCCAGGTCGTCGATGCGGCGATGACGGATGGCGCCGCACTGTTGTCGGCCATGATGTACGGCTTGCGTTCCGGCGGCACGTGGACCGATGGCCGCGAAGAGAACATGCTGGATGGCGGTGCCCACTACTACGGCAACTACGAATGCGCCGACGGCAAGTACGTGGCGGTCGGCGCGATCGAGCCGCAGTTCTATGCGTTGCTGATGCAGCGCTGCGGCATCACGGACGACGACCTGCTGACGCAGCAGAACGATCGCAGCCGCTGGCCGGAGTTCAGGCAGCGGCTGGCGGCGCTGTTCAAGACGCGCACCCGCGACGCCTGGTGCGAACTGATGGAGGGCAGCGATGCCTGCTTCGCCCCTGTGCTGGACTGGGCCGAGGCGCCGCGGCATCCGCACAACGTGGCGCGCGCAACCTTCGTCGAGCGCGACGGCGTGGTGCAGCCGGCCGCGGCGCCGCGCTTCAGCCGCACGCCGGGCAGCGCCGGGCGCGTGGACAGCGGCGATGCGGCGGCCATCCTGAAGGCGTGGGGGATCTGAAGATGAAGGTCTGTGTATTCGGCGCCGGCGCCATCGGCAGCTTCCTCGCGGCCGCCTTGCATCGTGCCGGACAGGATGTCTCGGTGGTGGCGCGCGGGGAGCACCTGGAGGCGATCCGCGCCAACGGGCTGCGGGTGAGCGCCCCGGGCGAAACCACCACCTTTCGTCCCGCGTGCTCCGCTGCGCCGGCCGACCTCGGGGTGCAGGACGCAGTGCTGGTCACGACCAAGGCGCACGCCTTGCCGCAGGTGGCGCGGGCGATCGCACCGCTGCTCGGGCCCCAGACCAGCGTCGCTTTCGTCGTCAACGGCGTGCCCTGGTGGTACTTCCACGGCATCGGCGGCGAACAGGAGGGGCGCAGGCTGGAAAAGCTGGACCCTGGCGGCCTCGCGTGGGACCGCATCGGGCCGCAGCGCGCGATCGGCGGCGTCGTCAGTGCGCCGGCGACCGTGGTGGCGCCGGGCGTTGTCGAAGTCGGCCGGCCGGCGGCGCGTTGCGACCTGACCCTGGGGGAGCCGGCCAACGGATCGACGCCTCGGCTGCGCGCGCTGGTGGCGGCGTTCGGCGAAGGCGACCTCCAGGTGCACGCGTCGCACGACATCCGCGCGCCCATCTGGTCCAAGCTGGTCCTCAACATCACCACGGGTCCGCTGGCGGCACTGACCGAGGGCCGGCTCAAGGACATCTTCGCCTCCGAGATCGTCGCCGACGCACGGCGCCGCATGCATGCGGAAGCGCAAGCCATTGCCGCCGCCATGGGTTACCCGGTGCAGCTGGACGTGGAGGCGATGATCGCCGCCGCACGGCAGTCGGAGCATCGCGCGAGCATGGGGCAGGACATGATGCAGGGGCGGCCACTGGAGCTGGACGCGATGTGCATCGTGCCGCTGGAGCTGGCCCGCTCGCGCGGCGTGGCCACGCCGACGCTGGACCTGC
>JAQGMY010000203.1 GCA_028292105.1 Ramlibacter sp. | reverse complement strand
GAACAAGGACAAGGACAACCTGGCGCGGATGATCACCGCCGAACACGGCAAGGTGTTCACCGACGCCCAGGGCGAAGTCACCCGCGGCATCGACATCGTCGAATTCGCCTGCGGCATCCCGCAGCTGTTGAAGGGCGACTACACCGACCAGGTCTCCACCGGCATCGACAACTGGACGATGCGCCAGCCGCTGGGCGTGGTGGCGGGCATCACGCCCTTCAACTTCCCGGTGATGGTGCCGATGTGGATGTACCCGGTCGCGCTGGCCGCCGGCAACTGCTTCATCCTCAAGCCCAGCCCGCTGGACCCGACGGCCTCGATCCGCATGGCCGAACTGCTCAAGGAAGCCGGGCTGCCGGACGGCGTTTTCAACGTCGTGCAGGGTGACAAGGATGCGGTCGACGCCTTGCTGGAGCACCCGGACGTCCAGGCGATCTCCTTCGTCGGCTCCACGGCCATCGCCCAGAAGATCTATGAAACCGGCGCCCGGCACGGCAAGCGCGTGCAGGCGCTGGGCGGCGCCAAGAACCACATGGTGGTGATGCCGGACGCGGACATGGACCAGGCGGTCGACGCCCTGATCGGTTCGGCCTTCGGCTCCGCCGGCGAGCGCTGCATGGCGATCTCGCTGGGCGTCCTCGTTGGCGAGGCTGCCGACAAGATCATGCCGATGCTGACCCAGCGCACCCGGGAGCTGAAGATCAGGAACGGGGTCGAGCTCGACGCCGAGATGGGGCCCATCGTCAGCAGCGCGGCGCACCAGCGCATCACCGGCTACATCGGCCACGGCGAGACCGAGGGCGCGAAGCTGGTGGTCGACGGCCGCAAGTTCCAGGGTGCCAAGGCCGGCGCCGGTTGCGACAACGGCTTCTGGATCGGCGGCACGCTGTTCGACGACGTCACGCCCGACATGAAGATCTACAAGGAAGAGATCTTCGGCCCGGTGCTGGGTTGCGTGCGGGTCAAGGACCTGGCGGAAGCCACGGCCCTGATCAACAGCCACGAGTACGGCAACGGCGTGTGCTGCTTCACCCGCGACGGCAACGTCGCCCGCGAGTTCTCGCGGCGGGTGCAGGTCGGCATGGTGGGCATCAACGTGCCCATTCCGGTGCCCATGGCCTGGCACGGTTTCGGCGGCTGGAAGAAGAGCCTGTTCGGCGACATGCACGCCTACGGCGAGGAAGGCGTGCGCTTCTACACCAAGCAGAAGTCGATCATGCAGCGCTGGCCGGAGAGCATCGGCAAGGGCGCGGAGTTCGTGATGCCGACGGCGAAGTAGTTCCAAGGCAGTTCGAGAGGCGCTCAAGCGCCCGGCATGGATGGAGTGGACTTTGAGCGACAGCACTTTCGACTACATCATCATCGGCGCGGGCACGGCCGGGTGCCTGCTCGCCAACCGGCTGACGGCGGACAGGACCAAGCGCGTCCTGCTGATCGAAGCGGGCTCCAAGGACGACTACCACTGGATCCACATCCCGGTCGGCTACCTGTATTGCATCGGCAATGCCCGCACCGACTGGCTTTTCTCCACCGAGGAAGACGCCGGCCTGAACGGCCGCAAGCTGCGTTACCCGCGCGGCAAGACGCTGGGCGGCTGCTCCAGCATCAACGGGATGATCTACATGCGCGGCCAGTCGCGCGACTACGACGGCTGGGCGCAAGGCATGGGCGACGCCGGCTGGAGCTGGGACAACTGCCTGCCGTACTTCAAGAAGCACGAGGACTACTACAAGGGCGCCGACCCGCTGCACGGCGCCGGCGGCGAGTGGCGCGTGGAAAAGCAGCGCCTGCGCTGGGACGTGCTCGATGCCTTCGCCCAGGCCGCGCAGGAAGCCGGCATCCCGCACAGCGAGGACTTCAATCGCGGCAGCAACGAAGGCGTGGGCTATTTCCAGGTCAACCAGAAGAACGGCTGGCGCTGGAACACGGCCAAGGCCTTCCTGCGGCCGACCTGCTACGGCCGCCCGAACTTCGAACTGTGGACCGGCGCGCACGTGTCGCGCCTGACCTTCGCCACCGGCCCGGACGGCCAGCGCGAGTGCACCGGCGCCGAAGTGTGGACCGGCCAGGCGCTGGTGCGCGTGCAGGCGCAGCGCGAGACCCTGCTGTGCGCCGGCAGCATAGGCTCGCCGCACATCCTGCAGTTGTCCGGCATAGGGCCGGCGGCGCTGCTGGAGCAACACGGCATCCCCCTGGTCAAGGACCTGCCCGGCGTCGGCGAGAACCTGCAGGACCACCTGCAGATCCGCGCCGTCTTCAAGGTGGACGGGGTCGCCACGCTCAACACGCTGGCCAACAGCTGGTGGGGCAAGCTGAAGATCGGGCTGGAATACGCACTCAAGCGCAGCGGCCCCATGAGCATGGCGCCGTCGCAGCTGGGCGCCTTCACCCGCAGCGCGCCCGACCAGCCCTACCCGAACATCGAGTACCACGTGCAGCCGCTGAGCCTGGACGCTTTCGGCGAGCCGCTCCACGACTTCAATGCGTTCACCGCGAGCGTGTGCAACCTCAACCCAACCAGCCGCGGCACGGTGCGCATCCGCAGCAACCGGTTCGAGGACGCACCGCTCATCGCGCCCAACTACCTGAGCACGCCGGAGGACCGCAAGGTGGCGGCCGACTCGCTGCGCGTGACGCGCCGCATCTGCTCGCAGCCGGCGCTCGCGAAGTACAACGCCCGCGAGTGGCGCCCTGGCGTGCAGTACGAAACCGA
>JAQGMY010000175.1 GCA_028292105.1 Ramlibacter sp. | reverse complement strand
GCGTTCCCTTCAACATCGTCAACTGCAGGCCCGCTGCTGCGCTGGTGGACCTCGGAGTCACCGCCCGCGCAGAGATGGAACACGCCTTCGAGCTCGTGGCACAGGCGTCCCGGGTGCGGTCGCGCACGGACACGGCCACGCAAGCCAGCTTGGTCGACGTGCCTGCGACCTGGTCGGCGCGCATGGACCCGATCGAGGCGCTGCGTCACGAGTAAAGGCAGTGAACGTGAAACTGGCAGTGTGCGTCTTCGCAAGGTGTGCAGCCTCGCTGCGCACCTTCTTCCATGCGATGGTGCAAAAGCGGGGCTTGCGCACCCTACCTGCAAGACCGGGCGCGACCCGTCGGGCCGCGCCGGACCATCAGCCTCACACGGGCCTCGCCCTGGATCGGTCGCCATGTTCGAGAAAAATCCGGTCGTTCCGGTCGAGGCCAACGCCTATTGGAGCCTCCCGCGCGACCAGCTCCTGGCGCAGCTGGACGCAGATGCGGCGGGCCTGGGCGCCGCCGAAGCCGCCCAGCGGCTGACACGCTATGGCCCGAACAGCCTGGTCATGACGAAGAAGGCCGGAGCCTTCGGCCTCTATGCCAGCCAGTTCAAGAGCCCGCTCGTGCTGATCCTGATCATCGCGTCAGCGGTGTCCCTGGCGGCGTCGGAATGGGTCGATGCCGGCATCGTGCTGGTGGTCGTTTTCGGCAGCACCGCACTGGGCTTCGTCCAGGAATACATCGCCGGCAACGCGGTCGAGAAACTGCGCTCGCAGATCACCATCACTTCGACGGTGCTGCGGGATGGCGCGGCACTGTCGCTGCCCTCCAGCCAGGTGGTACCGGGCGACGTCGTCGAGCTTTCGGCCGGCAGCCTGATCCCGGCCGATGCGGTCGTGCTGGCGGCGCGCGACTTCTTCGTCGCGCAGGCGGCGCTCACCGGCGAGACCTTCCCGGTGGAGAAGGTGCCCGGCACGGTCGCCGCGGACACGGGCCTGGCCCAACGCAGCAACTGCGTCTTCATGGGCACGAGCGTGCGCAGCGGCTCTGCCAGCGTGCTGGTCGCCGCAACCGGCAAGTCCACCGTCTTCGGGCAGATCGCCGGCAAGCTCGCGTTGCGCCCGGCACTGACCGAGTTCGAGCGGGGAATCCAGCGCTTTGGCTACCTGCTCACGCGCGTCATGCTGGCAATGGTCATCGTGGTGCTGGCCATCAACATCTTCATGGCCAGGCCACCCATCGCTTCGCTGCTGTTCGCGCTGGCGCTGGCCGTCGGCCTGACACCGGAACTGCTGCCCGCCATCATCAGCATCACGCTGTCGCACGGCGCCAAGCGCATGGCGGCACTCGGGGTGATCGTGCGCCGCCTGAACGCGATCGAGAACCTGGGCAGCATGGACGTCCTGTGCACGGACAAGACCGGCACGCTGACGGCGGGCATCGTCGAACTCGATGGCGCCTTCGACGTGGACGGCCAGGCCAGCGCGGCGGTCTTGCGGCTCGCCGGCATCAATGCCCATTTCCAGACCGGGATGGCCAACCCGCTGGACGAGGCCGTCAGCAGGGCAGCCGCCGGCAGCGGGGCTTTCGACGATGTCCGCAAGATCGACGAGATCCCCTATGACTTCGTACGCAAGGCGCTCTCCGTGGTCGCCGTGGACGGCACCGGCGAGAGAACGCTGGTGACCAAGGGGGCGCTCGACAACGTGCTCGCCATGTGCACCAGCGCCAGGACCGCAGCGGGCCCGGCGCCGCTCGATGCGGTGGTCAAGGCGAAGATCCAGGCGCTGTACGAAGACTGGAGCGGCCAGGGCTTCCGGGTGCTGGGGGTGGCCTCACGCGTGGTGGATGACCGCACCGGATCGTATGCACGCGCCGATGAACGCGGCATGTGCCTTGCGGGCTTCCTGCTGTTCCTCGATCCGCCCAAGGACGATGTACGCCAGGTCATCGTCGACCTGGCCCAGCGCGGCGTGCAACTGAAGATGATCACCGGCGACAACATCAGGGTGGCGTGCCATGTCGCCGCGACCATCGGGCTGCCGGTGGCCCTGACCTTGACCGGGCGCCAACTCAATGAGATGAGCGACGAGGCCTTGTGGCACTCGGCCCGACAGGCGACGGTGTTCGCCGAAGTGGATCCGAACCAGAAGGAGCGGATCATCCTGGCCTTGCGCAAGACCGGCCATGTCGTCGGCTACATGGGCGACGGCATCAACGATGCTCCAGCCCTGCACACCGCCGACGTCGGGATCTCGGTCGACACGGCCGTGGACGTCGCCAAGGATGCGGCCGACTTCGTGCTGTTGCGAAAGGACCTGGGCATCCTGCGCCAGGGCATCGACGAGGGCCGCCGGACCTTTGCCAACACGCTCAAGTACATCCTCACCACCATCAGCGCCAACTTCGGCAACATGTTCAGCATGGCGGCGGCCTCGGTCTTCCTGCCCTTCCTGCCACTGCTGGCGTCGCAGGTGCTGCTGAACAACTTCCTGTCGGACATCCCGGCCACCACCATCGCCGGCGACAACGTCGACCCAGACCTGGTCGTCACGCCGCGGCGCTGGGACACGCTGTTCATCCGCGACTACATGGTGGTGTTCGGCCTGGTCAGTTCCGTGTTCGACCTGCTGACCTTCGGCGTGCTGCTGTGGCTGTTCGAGGCGGCGGCGCATGAATTCCGCACCGGCTGGTTCATCGAGTCGCTGCTGACCGTGCTGGTGATCGCGCTGGTGGTGCGCACGCGCGGCCCGTTCTGGCGCAGCCGGCCGGGCAACCTGCTGCTGGCCAGCACGGTGGCCGTGATCGCGCTGACGCTGGCGTTGCCGTACCTGCCGTTCGCCGGCGCCCTGGGCTTTGTCCCGTTGCCGGCGCCGCTGATGCTGGCCATGATCGGGCTGACGCTAGGGTACGTGGCGGCCGCCGAAGTGGCGAAGAAATTCTTTTACGCGCGGCACCGGGCGTTCCGGTGAGGCGCCGCCGCGGCCGCGAATGCCCGTATCGTCGGCGACATGAATTTCGGCTCCCTGCTCACGTTCCACGCACTGGCCACCGCGGTCGCGGTCCTGCTGTACGTGGTCACGTCGCATTTCCTGCAGCAACGCCGCTCGCCGGCCGCGGCCATCGCCTGGATGCTGTTCATCCTGCTGCTGCCCTACGTGGCCTTGCCGTCGTTCCTGGCGTTCGGCACCCGCAAGCGCGGCGGCCCGCCGGTTCGCCGCCGCGCGCCCAGCGCCCAGCCGGGCGGTGACTGGGCCCTGGCGACCATCGCCGCGCTGGGTCAGGCGGCGCCCTGCTCCTATCGCCACCTGGCAGTGCATGCGGACGGCGCGACGTCGTGGGCTGCCTTGCTGGCCACCATCGACGGCGCGCGCCAGACCCTGGACGTGTGCACCTTCATCATGGCTCCCGACGCCGCGGGCAACGCGCTGCTGGAAGCGCTGTGCGCCAAGGCGCGCAGCGGTGTGCGGGTGCGCCTGCTGGTCGACGGCCTGGGCCGCCTGATGACCGGCCGGCCCGACCTGGGCCGCCTGGCGCACGCAGGCGGGCAATGGGCCTTGTTCGTCCCGCCCCTGACCTCGTCGCGCAAGGGACGCTCCAACCTGCGCGAGCACCGCAAGCTGGTGGTCGCGGATGCGGCGACGCAGGACCAGCGCCTGTGGTGTGGCGGGCGCAACCTGGCCAGCCAGTATTTCCAGGACGAGGGGCCGGGCTGCTGGCAGGACTTGACCTTCGACCTGCGCGGTGACCTGGCAGGCCAGGCCGCTGCGCTGTTCGATGCCGACTGGAGGTTCGCCCACGGCACCACGGACACCCGCGGCACGGATGTGCCGGCGACCGCGGCGACGGCGGCGCCGGATGGCGCGCACATCGTGGCGTCCGGCCCCGACCAGGCTGACGACACCTTCTACTCGTTGCTGGTCACCGCGGCCTACCGGGCCGAACGCCGCATCGCGCTGGTGACGCCGTACTTCCTGCCCGACCAGGCGCTGCTGATGGCGCTGGGGCTGGCGGCCCGGCGCGGCGTGCGCGTCGACCTGCTGCTGCCGGCGCGCTCGAACCACCGGTTGTCCGACCTGGCCCGCGGCCGCGCATTGCGCACCCTGGCGCAGGCCGGCGCGCATGTCTGGGTGGTGCCCAACATGCTGCATGCCAAGCTGGTGATCGTGGACGACCAGCTGGCGCTGGCCGGGTCGGCCAACCTGGACAACCGCAGCCTGTTCCTCAACTACGAACTGATGGTCGCCTTCCATGACCC
>JAQGMY010000174.1 GCA_028292105.1 Ramlibacter sp. | reverse complement strand
GGATCACGGCGGCGTAGCCAAAGCAGATGTGGACGGCCGTCGTGCCTTGCACACCTTCGAGCGCGCGGTTCAGCGCCGCCAGCCCGTACTGGCGCGCCTTCTCAGGGCGGGCCTGCATGTAGGGCTCGTCGATCTGCACCACGTCGACGCCGGCGGCGAACAGGTCCTTGATTTCCGCGTTGACCGCCTCGGCGTAATCCATCGCCGCCTCCTCCTCGCTGCCGTAGAAGTCGTTCTGCGCCTGCTGCAGCATCGTGAACGGACCCGGCACGGTGATCTTGGTCATGCGGGTGGTGTGCCGCTTGAGGAACTTGACGTCCTCGACCTCCACTGCATGGCGGCGGCGGATCTTGCCGACGATGCGCGGCACCGGGTTCGGGTGGCCGGAGCGGTCCAGGCCCATCCCCGGGTTGTCCAGGTCCACCCCCTCGAGCGCGGTGGCGAAGCGGTTCGAATAACTCTCGCGGCGGATCTCGCCGTCCGACACGATGTCCAGCCCGGCGTCCTCCTGGGCCCGGATCGCCAGCAGCGTGGCGTCGTCCTGCGCTTCGGCGAGGTAGGGCTCGGCGATGCGCCAGAGCTCGCGGGCGCGCACGCGCGGGGGGAAGCGGCCGGCCAGCTTGGCGCGATCGATCAGCCATTCGGGCTGGGGGAAGCTGCCGACGATGGTGGTGGGAAAAAGCAAGGGGAACCTCCTGGAACGTGCCGGAATTTCGCATGCGCGGCCGGGCGCCACAACCGGGTAAGCGCGGAGCCCGGGCGCTACTCGATGACGCGGCGGCCGGCGGCATAAGCGCCGCCGCAACCGAGCACTCCGGCCACCGCCCAGAACAGCGGCAGCAGGCCCACCGCGCTGCCGAAGGCGCCCAGGGTCAGGGGCAACACCGTCTGGCCGAGGCTGGTGATCGCGGTGCGCAGGCCCACGGCCTCGCCGGTGCGTGAAGGCGGCGCCGACACGTGCAGCAGGCTCATGACCACCGGCTGGCCGCAGCCCAGCACCATCCCGAGCACGAAGCCCATCGGCAACATCGTTTGCACCGTGGTGCAAAACGGAAACACCACATAACCGAGCGCGGCCAGCACCATGGCCGATCCGAGCATGCGCCATTCGGCAATGCGGCGCGCGATCCATGGCAAAGCCAGGCGCACCAGCGCGCTGCCGATGCCGAACGCGCCGGCCACCAGGCCGATCGAAGTGGCACTCAGGCCGTTGCGGGCGCCGTGCAGCGGCACGAGGAAGGTGAACAGATCCCAGCCGGCCGACATCATCGCGCTGACCAGCAGCACGGCCCGCAGCTGCGGCATCCGCAGCAGGTCGCCCACGCCCGACCGCGGTCCTTCGGCAACGGCCAGCGATCCGGGCACTGGCGGCGCCTTCCACAGCAGCGCAGCGCCGGCCAGCGCGATCACCGCCAGCAGCACGAAAGTCCAGGAAAAGCCGACGCCATCGATCGCCGCGCCGGCGAGCATGGGCCCGACCAGGGACGAGACCGAATAGCCGATGGCGGTCAGCCCGAAGGCCCGCGTGCGCCCGGCGCCGGCAATGTGGCCGATCGCGTGGTTCACGGAGACATGGGTCATCGAGAACGACGTGCCCACCAGCACGCTGGCGAGCGCCAGTCCGGGCAGGCCGGGAACGGTCGCCGCACAAAGGCCGCCCGCGATCAGACCGGCCAGCGCGGCCCCGGCTGCGCGCAAATAGCCGACGCGGTCGACCCAGCGCCCCACCGACACCGACACGAAGGTCGGCACCACCATCAGCAGGCTCATGAGCATGCCGACCACCAGTGGCGACGCGTGCTGCTGCAGGGCCTGCAGCGAAATGGCAAGCCGCGCGCCGCCGAAGCTGGTGTGGCTCACCACCAGCAGCACGATCAGGCGCAACGGAGAGGCGAAGGGAGGAATGTAGGATCGCGGGCTGAAGCCCACCTGGAACGAGGCGGCCGATGTTAACCGGCCAAGCCTGCAGTCGTCGCTGGACTACACAAGCTTCGTCCCTTTGGTCTTTGCGGCGGAGCCAGCCATGGGTAGAGTTCGCCGGAAGGAAAACGCATCCATGGCTCCCCGCACAAGAAACCTCCGCCTCGCCGCACTGCTGGCAGCCCTGATCGCCGCCGGCGCGGTGCCGCTGTGGTACCAGCACCAGAGTCGGCCCGCATCGTCGCCGCGAGGCACGACGCAGACGGCGCCCGGTGCCCCGGCGGCTTCCGGCGCGGATGGCCAGGTTGCCGCCGCTGCCGCCGATGCCGAAGTGGTTCCGCCGGAGGAGTCGGAAACCGACCGCGGCCCCAACGCCGCATCGCCGGGCGGCCCGGTGCTGTCCTTCGGTCGGGCCGCCGGCCTCCACCTGGCGCCCGATCCTTTGCGGCTCAGCGCGAGCGCCGCGCTGGTCGTGGACCAGGACAGCGGCCAGCCCCTGCTGCAGAAGAACGCGGACGCGATCCTGCCGATGGCGTCGCTCACCAAGCTGATGACGACGCTGCTCGTGACGGAGGCGAAGCAGCCGATGGACGAAGTCCTGACGATCACCGACGAGGATGTGGACACGGTGCGGCACAGCCGCTCGCGCCTGCGTGTGGGCACCAGGCTCACCCGTGAAGAGGCGCTGCACCTGGCCCTCATGTCCAGCGAGAACCGGGCGGCCAATGCGCTGGGGCGCAACTATCCGGGCGGCCTGCCCAAGCTGGTGGAGGCGATGAATGCCAGGGCCAAGGCCCTGGGCATGAAGAACACGACGTACGTGGACCCCACCGGCCTGTCGAACCAGAACCGGTCCACCGCCAGGGACCTGGCGCTGCTGGTCGCCGCCGCTTCGAAAAACCCGGTGCTGCGCGAGTTCTCCACCGATCCCCAGCACGTCGCTTCGCTGGGCGGCCGGCCGCTGCAATACACCAACTCGAATCGGCTGGTGCGCAACAGCCGCTCCGGCTGGGACATCGAGCTGCAGAAGACCGGCTACATCGTCGAGGCCGGCCGTTGCCTGACGATGCTCGCCAAGGTCGCGGGACACAACCTCGTGATGGTGATGCTGGACGCCGACAGCAACGGCACCCGCATGGCCGATGCCGAGAAGATGCGGCGCTGGGTCGTGGCGCAGAACGGCTGGCGCGACAACCCCGCGGTCGCCAAAGCGCAGGCGGCCCCGGTGCAAAAAGTGGTGGCGGTCAAACGCAAGGCGTCGGCCGGGAAGAAGGAAAAGGTGACGCTGGCCAGGAAGGATACCGGCAGGCGCACCGTCACCGCCGCCAGGAAAGGCGAAGGCAAGAAGGCAGTCGCTTCGTCCAGCAAGGAAGGGCGCGTCAAGCAGACTTTCGCCGCGGGCAAGGGCGGCAGCAAGGGCTGAACCCCTGCACCCGAAAAAAAAGCGGCCCGCCAGGGCCGCTTTGCATTGCGCCGGGCCGCGTCAGCCCATCCGGATCGGCACGAAGATCTTGTCGTCGCCGCGCTGGATCAACAGCGCCACCGACTTCTGCGACTTCGCCACGGCGGCCTTCACCTGGTCGATCGTGGACACCGGCGTGCCGTTGATGGCCAGGACGATGTCGCCGGCTTCCACGCCGGCCGCCGCGGCCGGGCCGCCGACTTGCTCGACGACCACGCCGGCGCTCAGCCCGGATTGCTGCCGTTCCTCCGGCGCCAGCGGGCGAAGCGCGAGGCCCAGGCGCCCGCCATCGGCCGCCGTGTCCGGCGCCGCCAGCGCCGCCACCTTGTCGCCGGCCCGGGCCAGTTCGGCCGTGATCTGCACCTTCTTGCCCTGGCGCCACACTTCCAGCGCGAGGCGGTCACCCGGCATGGACAGGCCGACGATCGCCGGCAGGTCACCCGACGAGACGATCGTGCGTCCGTTGGCCGAGCGGATCACGTCACCCGCCTTCAGCCCTGCGCGCTCGGCCGGGCTTCCCTTCTCCACGTTGGCCACCAGCGCGCCTTCCGGACGCTCCAGGCCGAAGGAGTCGGCCAGGCTCTGGTTCACTTCCTGAACCGCCACGCCGAGCTTGGCATGTTCGACCTTGCCGTTGCGCACGATCTGGTCCTTGATCTTGCTGGCCAGGTCGATCGGGATCGCGAACGACACTCCCTGGTACCCGCCGGACTGGCTGTAGATCTGCGAGTTGATGCCGACCACTTCGCCGCGCGCATTGAACAGCGGGCCGCCGGAGTTGCCCGGGTTCACCGCCACGTCGGTCTGGATGAAAGGCACCGCGCTGTCGTCCGGCAGCGAGCGCCCCTTGGCGCTGACCACGCCGGCCGTCACCGTGTTCTCGAAGCCGAAGGGCGCGCCGATCGCCAGCACCCATTCGCCCACGCGCAGGTTCTCGGTGCTGCCCAGCGTCACGGTAGGCAGGTTGGTCGCGTTGATCTTGAGCACCGCGATGTCGGTCTTCGGATCGGTGCCGAGAACCTTGGCGCGGAACTCGCGCCGGTCGGTGAGCTTGACCACCACCTCGGTCGCATCCTTCACCACGTGGGCGTTGGTCATGATGATCCCATCCGCGGCGACGATGAAGCCGGAGCCCATGCCACGCACGGGCGTATCGCGCTGCGGCTGCGGCCGGCCGCCGCGCTGGAACTGCCGGAAGAATTCCAGCGGGTCGCTCATGTCAGGCGCGCCGGCTTGCGCGCGGCCGGTGACGCTGATGTTCACCACGGCCGGGCCATAGCGCTGGGTGATGAGCGGGAAATCGGGCATGACCACGCTGGTGCCGGTGGCCGGCGAGGTCACGGTGGGCGCCGGCATGGGCGCGAGCACGGCGGCCGTGGCCGGCGGCGAGGCATGGTGCACAGCCTCGACGGCGGCGCCCCCGACGATGCCAGCACCCAGGAGCGCCAGCACCAGCGGTGCGGCCTTGAAATTCGTGGTGTTCATTGGAAGGTTTCCTCGTGGACAGGTTTCTCGACCCCTCGAATCTGGGGCCGCAGCCTTAGGCGAAGCTTAAGAAAGTACGGCAGGTGGCGCGAAGCGCACTTCGACCCGCAATCCGCCCAGCTGTGGCGCCGGGCCCAGCGTGACCTGCGCACCCAGCCGGTCGGCCACGGTCTTGACGATGGCCAGCCCGAGGCCGCTGCCGGGTGCCTCGGTGCCTGGCAGCCGGTAGAAGCGGTCGAAAACCCGCTCCCTCTCCGCTTCCGGGATGCCGGGGCCGCTGTCCTCCACGGCGAGCCAGGCCACGTCGCCGTCACGGCCGATGGCAATGTCGACCCGGCCACCGGCCGTCGTGTACTTGATGGCGTTGTCCAGGAGATTGCGCAGAATCAGGTGCAGCGGCTCGCGGGCTGCCACGACTTCGATGGTTTCGGCGCTGCTGCGTTCCGCCAGGCCGAGGTCGATCTGCTTGGCCAGCGCGGTCGGCAGGAGCTCCGACACTTCCTGCCGCGCAAGCTCTTCGAGGTCCACGGCTTCGCCGGCGCCCTGCCCCGCGCCCTCCTGCCGCGCCAGCGCCAGCAGCTGTTCGACCAGGCCGATCGCCCGCTCGATGCCCTCGCTCAGTTGCGCCACGGCAGCCTGGCGCGCCGGCTCGTCGCGCGCCCTTTCGGCGGCTTGCAATTGCAGCTTCAGCGCGGTCAGCGGCGAGCGCAGTTCGTGCGCCGCGTCGGCCACGAAATGCTGCTGCGCCTCGAGCGTGTCGTTCAGCCGCCCGAACAGGGCGTTCAGCTCGCCCACCAGCGGCCGCACTTCGTCCGGCACGCCGTCGGCTGTCAGCGGAGACAGGTCTCGCGCCGCCCGGGCGGCGACCTGCCGGCGGATGCGCCGCAAGGGCGCCAGCGAGCCGTTGATGACCCAGCCCACCGCCAGCATCAGCAAGGGCGCCAGCAGGAGCACCGGCGTGATGGCGCTGAACGCCAGCGCCCGGGCCCGGGCCTCGCGCGCATCCAGGTCCTGGGCGATCTGGATCGTGTGCACCGGCGTCTGCAACGTGTAGATGCGCAGCCGCACGCCGTTGACGCGCGAGTCGGAAAAACCCAGCACCGCCTGCGCCGGCATCCGCATGCCGCGCGATCGGAACAGCTCGGTGCCGTCCGGGCCCCAGACCTGCACCGAATATTCCGAAGCCTCCTGGCCGGGTGCGAACGGAACGCCGCCATTGACCGAGCGCGCCACTTCGACCAGGTGGTAGTCGAACATGCGATCGGCCTCGCGCAAGGCCATGCGATAGGCGGTCGCGGCCTGCAGGCCGGTAACGACGCCGATCGCCACCAGCACCAGCGACAGCAGCCGGCGGCGCAGCGACCAGGAGCCGGAGGGGAGGACCTTCATTCGCGCGGGATCACGTAGCCGAGGCCGCGCACGGTGCGGATGAAATCGGCGCCGAGCTTCTTGCGCAGCCCGTGGATGTAGACCTCCACGGCGTTGCTGCTGATCTCGTGCTTCCAGCTGTACAACTTCTGCTCCAGTTGCGGCCGTGAAAATACCACGCCGGGGCGCCTCAGCATGGGCTCGAGCAGCGCCCATTCGCGCGGCGACAGGTTCAGCGGCTCGCCCTGCAAGCTCGCCTCGCGGGTGGCGGGGTTCAGCTCCAGGCCCTTGTGGCTGATCAGCGGCTCACCGCGTCCGGCGCTGCGCCGCAGCAGTGCCCGCACGCGCGCCAGCAGTTCATCGGTATCGTAGGGCTTCACGATGTAGTCGTCGGCGCCTGCATCGAGGCCCGCCACCCGGTCTCCGACCGCGTCCCGCGCGGTAGCCACCAGCACCGGTACCGTGTCGCGGCGCCCGCGCAGCAATCTCAGCACCTGCAGGCCATCGGCCTTGGGCAAGCCCAGATCGAGCAGCACCAGGTCGTACTTCTCCGAACCCAGGGCAGAGTCCGCAGCGAGGCCATCCCGCACCCAGTCGACCGCGTAATGTTCCGACCGCAGGACGTCCAGCACAGCCTTGCCAATCATGGGATCGTCTTCAACCAGCAGGATTCGCATCTGGCCGACAGCTTAACCTTGTAAAAAGTCGCGGGGGCGTTGCGAACTTCTGCGCGGCCGCACCCTCTATCAGATGCCTCCTACAAGGCGCGCTCCTACACGGCAGAACACAAAGGACTACAGAACAGATGCAGAGCTTGAAGAAAGTATCCGGAGTCTTGACCGCCCTCGTCCTGGCGGGTGCCGCAGCCGTCGCGGCAATGTCCGGCGAACAATTCGCCCCCATGCAGACCACCACGGCCGCTGCCGCCGTCGCTGCGGTCGACAGCATGTCCACCTTGACCGTCCCGCCGGCGATCAGCCTGGCGACGCCGGCCGCTGCGGCCGCCGCCGTCGTGGCGGCCGCCACCGTGGCCCAGGACGACGAGCTGCGCGCCAGGATTCGCTGGGTGCCGGTGAACTATGGCCGCGAGAAGGTCCTCACCCTCGATGCCGCTTCCCGGCTGCTGCTGGCCCAGGAAGCCGCCGAGCGCGCCAACCTCGACAGCGTCGGCCTGACCTTCCAGGACGTGTACGGCGTCATCAACGCCGAGACTTCCTGGATCCCGCGCACGGGCATCGGCCGCAACGGCGTGCAGAGCATGGGCCTGGCGCAGTTCGAGCCCGGCACCGCCAAGGGCCTGGGCCTGAAGGATCCCCATGACCCGGTGCAAGCTGTCGTGGCGGCGGCCGTCAACATGAAGCACGGCGCCCAGTGGGCAGCCGACAAGATCGACCACCTGAAGCTGCCGCCGGACCAGTACGCGCAAAAGCTGCGCGAAGGCGTCTCGATCTACTACAACCTCTCGGTGCGTGGCCGCAACAAGTGGGACGGCGTGAACACGGCCAAGCTGCCGGTGGAGACCCGGCGCCACATCGCCAACGTGCAACGCGGCGCGCTGCGCGCGGGACAACTCGCCGGTGAAATCGCAAGCTGAGCCGCCCGCCGGCGGCACGAACGAACGCCACCTCCGGGTGGCGTTTGTCGTTTTGGAGGCGCCGCAACGCCTCACCGGCTGCCTGCCCGGGATCTGCCGCGCAAGCGATCAGGCTTACATCCGCGGCTCGCCGCGCTCGTTCACGATGATCGTGTTGCCCGCAGGAGGTGCGCTCATCTGCACGCTGTGCGGGGTGCCACGGAAATCGTAGGTGACTTCGTAGTACGCCGGCGCCCCCTGCACGTTCTCGCAGCGCTGCACATCCTGCGTCGCGTAGCCCGAACCCTGGTTGTTGCGGCCCACGTTGTTGCCGATCGCGGCGCCGCCGACGACGCCGGCGACCGTCGCCGCGTCCCTGCCGGTGCCGCCCCCCACCTGGTGGCCGAGGATGCCGCCGATGAGGGCGCCGGCCACCGCGCCGCCGATGTTGGAATTCTGGTTCGGTGCCGCGACGGCCTGCCGCTCCACCCAGCAGCGCTGGTTGGCGGCACCCATGATGGCGCGGACCTGGCGGATCGGAACTTCCGTGGTGCGCTCGCTGGCGCGCCGCCGGTATTCGTATTCCTGCCCGACCGAGGCCTGCGGCTCCAGGTCGTAGCGGCGGCCCTCGCGCGCCGGCCGGATGGAAGCGATGTTCCACTGCAGCCCGGTGCCGCGAAGGTTCTCGTAGTTGCCCCGGCGCAGCACGGCGCAACGGCCCTCGAAGCGCGGGCGCTCGCACACTTCCCAGCGGCCTCGCTCGACGACCGCAGAGGCGGCGGTATCACCGAGCGCACGGCGCTCCAGATTGCGCATCTCACCGTTCACCACCACGGAACGGCCGCGGTAGCCTTCGCCTTCGTACAGGACGATCTGCGCCATCGCCTGCGAAGCGAGGACGATTGCGGAGACGGCGAAAGCCGTTTTCAAGAGTTTGTTTGCCATGGATGCTCCTTTTGTTCTCACATAACGTGGCGCAAAGAACTGCGCGCACCTCATGCTCGTAAAGAGCTGTTGCCGGATCTGTAGGCGCGAACCGCTGAGCCATGTCGGCTGGCTCCCGCCACGCCGGGCGCGCCCTGGTTTTCCATTCTTGACATCCGTCTCGCGAACCCTAGCATCCCGTGAACGGACAACCACCAGGTTAGGCAGCTGTGATCGCGGTTCGCCAACCACCTGAGACCCCCTCCATTTCCAACTGATCGACGCAATGCGGGTCGCGGCCCCGTAGCTCGTGCGGCACAAGCAGAACAAGTCCAACAGGAGACGAGATGAAGTTGATTCCCTCCGGCCGAAGCGCGGGAGTGCCGGGCCGCCAGGCCCCGATCACCAGGCGCCGCGCCGCCGCGATGCTGCTTCCGATGCTGCTGCCCGGCGCCGCGACATTCTCGGGCCCGGCGCGTGCGCAAGGCGCTTACCCCCATCGCCCGATCCGCCTGGTGGTGGACAGCCCGCCGGGCGGCTCGACCGACCTGTTGGGGCGGATCGCGGCAGACGGGCTGGCGCAAAAACTCGGCGTCGCCGTGCTGGTGGAGAACAAGGCCGGCGCCACTGGTGGCGTCGCCATGGAGTTCGTGGTCAAGTCTCCCGCCGACGGCTACACCCTGCTCTTCTGTTCCAACGGCAACCTCCTGATCAAGCCGTTCCTGGAGCGCGGCTTTCCACTCAACCCGCTCACCGACATCGCGCCGGTCTTCAACGCCGCCGAATTGCCTCACGTGCTGGTGGTTCCGGGCTCGCTGCCGGTGAAGGATCTCGCCGGGTTCATCGCTTACGGCAAGGCCAATCCCGGCAAGATCTTCTACGGCTCCGCCGGCAACGGCAGCCAGCCCCACATCGCCATCAGCCACCTCGGACGGCTGGCCGGCATCAAGGTCGAGCATGTGCCATACAAGGGCCTGGCGGCCGCCATGACCGACCTGCTGGGTGGCCGGCTGCAGGCCATGTCCGCCGGTCTGGGCACGGTACGGCCTTACCTCAAGGGCGGCGAACTCAAGCCGCTGGCGGTCGCATCCAGGCACCGCCTCTCCGGCCTTCCGGACGTGCCGACCTCCGCCGAAGCAGGGCTGCCCGGCTGGGAGATGAGCGCCTGGTTCGGTGTGTTCGCACCCAGGGGCACCCCTGCAGAAGTGGTGCGCACGCTCAACGAAAAGCTGCAGGCCGTCTTCGACGATCCCGCTGTCAAGCAAAAGCTGGCGGACATCGGTGCGGAGCCGGTGGGCGGGTCCATCCCGTCGTTCGGCGAGCGGGTGCGCGCCGACTACCGCATGTATGGCCAGTTGATCAAGGACTCGGGCGTGAAGCTCGAGTGAGCGCCGTGCGCCCATTGACGAACAAAGAAGGAGACCATCGATGACCACCGCCGCGACCGAGACGACCGAAAAGCGCCCCGGGCTGAAGACGCGATTCATTTCCCACGGCACGCTGGGTTCGAAGAACCTGGACGCGACGCGAAAATTCTACGAGGGGTTCCTCGGGCTGGACGTGGTGCGCACGAGCCCGGTGTCGCTGATGATCCGGCTGGGCGGCGACCACGTCTACGCGGTCGTGCAAACGGGCCACAAGGAACGCATGCCGCGGATCTATCACAACGGGCTCGACGTGCTGTCCGATGCGGACGTCGACGAGGCCTACCAGCTGTGCCAGCAACAGGCGGAGCTCTGGGGGCTGCATGACATGTCGCCACCGCACGAGCGCCACGGCACCTACAGCTTCATGTTCTGGGACCTCGACGACAACGCGTGGGAAATCCTGTCGAATCCGAAAGGCGGGTACACGTGGATCTTCGAGCAGGGGGATCTCGGGGGCAAAGGCCATTTCACGCCGGGTTTCCGCCATAAGCGGCCGGATGCGGACGCGACCCAATGAGTTCGTACAAACTGCTGACGCACCAGGTCGAGGGCGCGCCGCGCGCGGGCATTCTCGTGGCCGACCGCATCCACGACGCGCAAGGCGTCACCGGCAACGCTGCGTACGCCAGCGTGCTTGGAATCCTCGACGACTGGGCGAAGGCCGAACCGTCACTCGCGCAGGCCGCCGACTCCATCGCCGCCGGCTCGCAGGCATCGCATGGTCTTCCATTGGCGAAGGCAAAGCTTCTGGCGCCGGTGCTCTATCCGGGCGAGATCTACTGCGCCGGCGGCAACTACAAGGACCACATGGCTGAAATGGCGGCGGCGACGGGCCGGCCGCCCGCCCCCACCATGAAGGACCTGGGCGAGATGCCCTGGCACTTCCTGAAGTCGGGACGGTCCACGGTCGTCGGGCCCGACAGTGCGGTCGCCTTGCCCGCCTATTCGAAGATGGTCGACTGGGAGATCGAGCTTGCCGCGGTGATAGGCCGGCCGGCCCGCAATGTTTCCGTCGACGAGGCGCTGCGCCATGTCGCCGGCTACACCATCGCCAACGACCTGTCGGCGCGCGATGCGATGAAGCGCCCGAAGACGCCTCCGACCTCCCCCATGCACGTCGACTGGGTGGCGCACAAGTGCTTCGATGGTTCCTGCCCCATCGGTCCATGGATCGTTCCGGCGGCACAGATCCCCAATCCGCATGCGCTGGGCCTGAAGCTCTGGGTCAACGGCGAACTGATGCAGGACTCGAACACGAGCGAGCTGATCTTCGACGTGGCAGAGCAGATTGCAGCGCTCTCGTCCCGCATCACGTTGCAGCCCGGCGACCTGGTTCTGACCGGCACACCGGCCGGCGTGGGCATGGCGAGAAACCGGTTCCTGAAGGCGAACGATGTCGTGAAACTATGGATCGAGGAGATCGGGGAGATGTCGCACCGCATGGTGTGATTCACTCCCAGGCTGGCGCGGCCGGGCGGATCAGCCGAACAACTTCTTCGCAATGGACGCGACGTGCTTGCCCTGGAACGCGGCCATCCCGAGTTCCTGCTCGCTGGGCATGCGCTCGCCGCTGCCACCGGCGATGGTGGAGGCGCCATAGGGGCTGCCACCCTTGATCTCGTCGAGGCCGGTCTGGCGGCTTTCTGAATACGGCAGGCCGACGACGATCATGCCGTGGTGCAGCAGCGTGGGGTGGAAGGTCAGGATGGTGCTTTCCTGGCCGCCGTGCTGCGTGCCGCTGGAGGTGAACACCGAACCGACCTTGCCGATCAAGGCGCCGGCTGCCCAGAGGCCGCCGGTCTGGTCCAGGAAGGTGCGCATCTGGCCGGTCATGTTGCCGAAGCGCGTGCCGGTTCCGAAGATGATCGCATCGTAGTTCGCCAGCTCGGCGGGCGTTGCGATCGGCGCCGCCTGGCTCGTCTTTCCTCCCGCCTTCGCGAACACATCGTCGGGCATGGTCTCCGGTACGCGTTTGACGTCGACGGTGCAACCTTGCACCTCGCGCACGCCGTCGGCCACGGCGTTGGCCATGGCTTCGATGTGACCGTAGAAGCTGTGATAAAGAATGAGTACCTTGGCCATCTTGTTCTCCTTGAAGGTGGGTTTCAATGTAGCGGGGAAATGTGAGTCCGGGGGCAGCGACCGCTCAGCCTTCGCCCATGCCTTCCGCCGGCTTGGTGGCGCTGCCGGCGCGGACCTTCTGCTCGATGCGGCGGCCCACATCGGGGTCGACACTCGTCCAGTACGCGAAGGCGCGTTCCAGCACCGGGCTGCGCACGCCGCCGAGGAGGCTGCCGGCCACCTGGTCCACGAGCGCGGCACGCTGCGCATCGTTGAACACCTGGCGCACCAGCGTGCCGGCCTGCCCGAAGTCGTCGTCTTCCTCGTGCAGCGTGTAGGCACTGCGGACCATCGCGCCGTCGGTTTCCCAGCCATCGGGCGCGGCGCCGGTGTTGTCGGCCCAGGGCCGGCCGGCACTGTTGGTCGCGTACACCGGCGCGCTGCCGCTGTGCTGGTAGGCCATCGGGCCGTCGAACATGTACGTGTTGACCGGCACCTTCGGCTGGTTCACCGGCAGCTGGTGGAAGTTGGCGCCGATGCGGTTGCGCTGCGCGTCGTTGTACGCGAAGGCGCGCGCCAGCAGCATCTTGTCGGGGGACAGGCCGATGCCCGGGACCGTGTTGCCCGGCGAGAAGGCCGCCTGCTCGATCTGCGCGAAGAAGTTCTCCGGGTTGCGGTTGAGCGTCATCATGCCCACCGGGATCAGCGGGTAGTCCTTGTGCGACCAGGTCTTGGTCAGGTCGAAGGGGTTGAAGCGGTAAGTCCTGGCCTCGGCATAAGGCATCACCTGGATCGACAGCAGCCACCTCGGGTGCTCGCCGCGGGCGATGGACTCGAACAGGTC
>JAQGMY010000147.1 GCA_028292105.1 Ramlibacter sp. | reverse complement strand
GCAGGCCCTGCACCGGCCGCGGGAGGGACTGCTCCATCTTCAGTCCAGCGAGACGTTGGCCGCGCGGATCACCGGCGCCCAGCGCGCCGCCTCGGCCCGTGCCAGGGAGCGGAACTGTTCCGGGCTGAGACGCACCGGCTCGAAGCCGAAGTCGGTGAACTTCTTCAGCACCGCCTGGTCCGCCAGCGCCTTGTTCAATTCCTGGTTGAGCCTGGCCACCACGGGCGCGGGCATGCCGGCGGGGCCGAGCAAGCCCTGGAACGCGAACACCTCGGCGTTCTTCACGCCCAGCTCGCTCAGCGTCGGCACTTCGGGCATCGCCGGCGCGCGCGTCGGCGAGCCGACCGCGAGTGCGCGGACCTTGCCGCTCTTGATGATCGGCAGGCCGGAGGCGAGATCGAGGAACATGACCGGCACCTGTCCGCCCATCACGTCCTGCATGGCCGGCGCGGCGCCGCGGTAGGGGATGTGCGTGATGAAGGTGCCGGTGCGGTTCTTGAACAGCTCCATCGCCAGGTGGTGCGGCGACCCGTTGCCCACCGAGGCGTAGCTCACCTTGCCCGGATTGGCCTTCACGTAGGCCAGGAACTCCTTGAAGTTCTGCGCCGGAAAGCTCGGGTGCACCACCAGCATCAGCGGGAACCGGCCGATCCCGCCGATGTACGTGAAGTCCTTTTCAGGGCTGAAGGGCAGCTTCTTGAACAGGTGCTCGTTGAAGAACATCAGCGCGTTGTCGGCCGACATGACGGTGTAGCCATCGGGCTTGGCACGCGCCACGAGCTCCGCCCCGATGTTGGTGGCGGCGCCCGGCCGGTTGTCGATCAGGACAGGCTGGCCCAGGCCGGGGCGCATGCCCTCGGCAATGGCGCGGGCCAGGTTGTCGGTGCCGCCCCCGGCCGGATAAGGAACGATCCATTTGATCGGCTGGTCGGGGTACTGGCCCTGGGCCTGTGCCAGCGGGCTCGAAGCAGCGACGGCTGCGCCCATGGTGGAAAGGAAGTGGCGGCGTTTCATTTTGTCTCCAGAAAAAAGGGATCCCTCATCATCCGGCAGAGAGGGACGGCGCGGGGAGCTCGCTCAGCGCCGCGTCGATCGCGGCCTTGCAGCGCTGTTCGTCCCCGACCTGTTCGAAGAGTAGCAGCGCCAGGCGGGCCAGGAACAGGGACTCCCGGTCACGGCCGGCCGCGGCGATCGCATTGCTGCAATGGGCGTACACGCGGTCCTGGGCGGATGCTTCGAAGTTCATGCGGGAGCTCCTTCCAGTTGGCAGGCGGTGCGGATGGCGGCCAGCACGGTCGCGGGCGACGGCGAATGCCAGCGGCCGCAGACATGACCATCCGGGCGCACGAGGTAAGCCGACCCGCTGCGGGCGCCATGACGGCGCGCCAATTCGCCGCAAGCATCCAGCGCGACGGTCTTGCAGCGCAGCGCCGTCCAGTCCGGGAACTCGGTGGCCGCGGCCGTCCTGGCCCCGAGGTCGACGTCGCCGAAGCACAGCAGCGTGAAGCTGGCGGGCGCGAGATGGTCGGTGAGATGCCTGCCGTCGCCCGTGGGGAGATCGGCAAGCGGTGCGCCCGGCGCCGGGCCGGCGTCGAAGTCGTCGCTGGCCGCAGACAGCGGCGTGCTCGTGTAGCTGATCGCGTGCGTCTGGCGCGGGCTGACCAGGCGCGCGATGCCCTTGTGCCGGCCCGCCAGCGACAGGGCCGCTTCGCGCATCAGCTCGAAGCCGCGGTTCGGCGGCGACATGAACTCGGTGCTGCGCATCGCGTTCTCCGCGTTGACGTGGAAGGCGACGAGGCGCTCGGTGCTGTAGCTTTCGAGAAGCGCTTCGCCTGCGCGGCCGTGCACCACCGCTGCCAGCTTCCAGGCCAGGTTGTCGGCATCGTCGAAGCCGGAGTTCAGCCCGCGGACGCCGAAGATCGGCATCGCATGCGCAGCGTTTCCGGCAAACAGGATGCGGCCGTGCCGGTAGGAGTCCAGCGTCATGGCGCCGGCGCGGTAGATCGAAGTCCACACCGGCGTCCACGGCAGGTGGCCCTCGCCGATCGCTTCCAGGTGCGTCTGCACGAAGCGGCGCAGGGCCTCGGGCTGCATCACCTGCTCGGCATCCTGGCCTGCGGCCAGCTGGTAGTCCACGCGCCAGATGTTGTCCGGCTGGCGGTGCATCAGGATGGTCGTGCCCCTGGCCCAGGGCGGATCGAACCAGGCGCGCCGCTCGGTCGGCTGCGCGCTGGCGAGCTCGATGTCGACGATCGCGTAGCGACCCTGGTAGCCGACGCCCTTGAGTTCCAGGCCGAGGCTGGCGCGGACGAAGCTCTGGCCGCCGTCGCACGCCGCCAGCCAGTCCGCAGAAGTGCGATAGCGGCCCAGGGCGTTCTCGATGTCCACGGTCACACCGCTCGCCTGCTGCTCCAGGGCGATGACCTTGCTGGCCCAGCGGACTTCCACCAGGCCAGGCGAGCCGGCATTCACCACCGCGATCGCCTCCAGCAGGTACTGCTCGATGTAGTACTGCTCCAGGTTGATCATCGGCGGGAACTTGTCGCCCGGTGCCGACGGCATTTCCAGCACGAACACTTCCTCGGTTCGGTAGAAGCTGCGGCCGCGCGTCCACGGCAAGCCTTTGGCCAGGAAGGGCCCCACGGCGCGCAGCCGGTCCAGGATCTCCAGGCTGCGGCGGGAGATGCAGGCTGCACGGCTGCCTTCGCAGACCGAATCGTCGGCTTCGATGACAACGCTGGGCACGCCCCATTGCGCCAGGCCCAGCGCGGTAGCGAGGCCGACGGGGCCGCCGCCGTCGATCAGCACCTTGTGCCGCCGGGCTTCGGTGCCCTGGGCGTCCAGGGACGGCAGTGAAGGCCGGTGTCGTTCGTAGGTGAACGGTCCGATGCGCTCCAGTGGCATGGTGAACTTCCTGTCTTTGCGGGCGGTCGGCGAAGGTGGCATTGTCGGACACGGGACGGCTGGAAACGTCCGCCCGCTGCCGTCCGCTGACGACCGCTGAGGCAGCGCTCGTCAGTCGGACGCCACGTCCACGTGGCAGGTGCTGCGCTTCATGCAGTCGCGCAAGGCCTTGGGCCGCTTGATCGCGCCGCTGCGGTCGTCGAACTCCGCCACCATCAGGTCGACGGCGCCGCG
>JAQGMY010000114.1 GCA_028292105.1 Ramlibacter sp. | reverse complement strand
CTCCTCGTAGGGTGTGCAAGCTTGCTTGCGCACCATGCCGGCCAGCGAAGGTGCGCAAGCCAGCTTGCACACCCTACGAATCCTCGGGATGCGGCTTGGGCCGGCGATAGAACTGCGGCGCCAGCCGCTGCACCACCGGCCCGGCAAAGTCCCACGTCATGCACTGGCCCATGTAAAAGGGTGGCGTGCCGCTGGCCGGAATGTCGTCGCGCTTGCCGCCGCCGTGCGTCGCACGGTAGTGCGGGATCATCTGGAACGCCGCCGTGGCCGCATTGAACACCAGCTCGCGCAGGTGCGTGCAGCCGGCCACGCCGCCGATCGTGCCCTCGATCTTCCTGCGCCAGCCCGGCCCCATGGTCAGGCCCACCAGCTTTTGCATCGGCGCGTCCGCCGCCAGCTGGCATTCCGCGAAAGGCGCCCGGGAGGCCGCGCTCTGAATGGCGCGGATGGTGAAACTGTCGTCGACGGTCAGCCGCACGCGCAGCAGGTGGATCGGCTCGCCGGGCTGCAGCGTGCCGCGCTCGCGCATGTGGATCGCTTCGGACTTGGTGTCGCTCAGCTCGCAGTCGATATCCCACAGGCCGTCGTCGCGCAGGAAACCCTGGAAAGTGATGCGCCGTTCATGGACGGGCCGCCGGGCTACGGGGGCGGGAAGTTCAGGCATGCGCCCATGTTACCTACAGCAGTGTCCAACCCAGTCTGACGGGGTGGCTGAGCCTATGTCTCTACCGTGGGTTCTGATGGGAAAGGAAGAAACGAAAAGCAGTACGCCTGCGATGGAAACCGACGACCTGCCGCAGGGCGAGCCCCGGCGCGGCGTGGTGCGCGTGCGGGGCGCGCGCGAGCACAACCTCAAGGACGTGGATGTCGACATCCCGCGCGACGCGCTGGTGGTCTTCAGCGGCGTGAGCGGATCCGGCAAGTCTTCGCTCGCCTTCGGCACGGTGTATGCCGAGGCGCAGCGGCGCTACCTGGAGTCGGTCTCGCCCTATGCGCGCCGCCTGATCGACCAGGCCGGCGTGCCGGACGTCGACTCGATCGAAGGCCTGCCGCCGGCGGTGGCGCTGCAACAGCAGCGCGGGCAGGCGAGCACGCGCTCCTCGGTGGGCAGCGTCACCACCTTGTCCAGCCTGCTGCGCATGCTCTATTCGCGCGTCGGCCACTATCCGCCGGGGCAGCCCATGCTGTTTGCGGAGGACTTCTCACCGAACACGCCGCAGGGGGCCTGCCCGAAATGCCATGGCCAGGGCCGGGTCTATGACGCCACCGAGGCGTCGATGGTCCCCGACGACTCGCTGACCATCCGCGAGCGGGCCATCGCCGCCTGGCCGCCGGCCTGGGGTGGCCAGAACCTGCGCGACATCCTCGTCTCGCTGGGCTACGACGTCGACACCCCATGGCGCGAACTGCCGCGCAAGGTGCGGGACTGGATCCTCTTCACGAACGAGACGCCCAACGTGCCGGTCTACCCGGGCTTCACGCCCAAGGAGACCCGGCAGGCGCTTCGCAGCAAGACCGAGCCGGCCTACATGGGCAACTTCACCAGCGCGCGCAACTACGTGCTGCAGACCTTTGCCACGACCCAGAGCGCCCTGATGAAAAAGCGGGTTTCGCGCTTCATGGTCAGCACGCCCTGTCCGGTCTGCGCCGGCAAGCGGCTCAAGCCCGAAGCCCTGGGCGTGACCTTCGCCGGCCACGACATAGGCGCGCTCTCGCAGTTGCCGATCGACGACGTGGTCGGCATCCTGGAGCCAGCCGCGAGCGGCAGGCTGGAGGACGTCACGCCGCGCAGCGACACCCTGTCGCGCAGTGCTTCGCGCAAGGCCACGCAGGCCCGCGTCCAGCAGGGCGGCGCATCGCATGCAGCGGCGCCCGACGTGCGGCTGACATCCGGCGTCTCTGAGGAAAAGAGACTGGCGGCGCGGCGGCTGGGGGGCGACCTGCTGGCGCGCATGCGGACCTTGCAGCAACTCGGGCTGGGCTACCTGTCGATGGAGCGCAGCACGCCGACCCTGTCGCCGGGGGAACTGCAGCGGCTGCGGTTGGCGACGCAACTCGGCTCCCATCTCTTCGGCGTGATCTACGTGCTGGACGAACCGTCCGCGGGGCTGCATCCGGCCGACGGCGAGGCCTTGCTGGAAGCCTTGCTGCGGCTCAAGGCCAGCGGCAACTCGGTGTACGTGGTGGAACACGACCTGTCCCTGATGCGCCAGGCCGACTGGCTGGTCGACGTCGGTCCGGAGGCGGGCGAGCGGGGCGGCCGGGTGCTGTACAGCGGCCCGCCCGCAGGCCTGGCCGCCGTCGAGGAGTCGCGCACGCGGCCGCACCTGTTCGGTGAGGTCGCGCTGCCGGAGAAGAAGGTCAGGCCGCCCCGTGGCTGGCTGCGCCTGGAGGGCGTGACGCGCAACAACCTGCACGATCTCGGCGCGGCCTTTCCCCTCGGCTGCCTCACGGCCGTGACCGGCGTCTCGGGCTCGGGCAAGTCGACCCTCGTGACAAGGGCGCTGCTGGAACTGGTGGCGCAGCACCTGGGCAGCGAGGTGCCCGACGGCGAAGAGGAGGCGGAGGACGCGTTCGAGCCTTCAGCGCAGGACGGCACCTGGTCGGGCCGGCTGCTGGGAGACACCGGCGCCATCCGCCGGCTGGTGCAGGTGGACCAGAAGCCGATCGGCCGCACGCCGCGCTCCAACCTCGCGACCTACACCGGCCTGTTCGACACCGTGCGCAAGCTGTTCGCCGCCACGACGGCCGCGCGCAAGCGCCGCTACGACGCCGGCCGCTTCTCCTTCAACGTACCCAAGGGCCGCTGCGAGACCTGCGAAGGCGAGGGTTCGGTGTCGGTCGAACTGCTGTTCATGCCCAGCGTCTTTGCGCCGTGTCCGACCTGCCACGGCGCCCGCTACAACGCCCAGACGCTGGAGATCCGCTGGAACGCCAGGACCATCGCCGAGGTGCTCGGGATGACGGTGGAACAAGCCGTCGCGTTCTTCGCGGCGGAACCGGCTGTACTGCGCCCCTTGCAGGTGCTGCAGGACATCGGCCTGGGCTACCTGCGCCTCGGGCAGCCGGCCACCGAGCTCTCGGGCGGCGAGGCCCAGCGCATCAAGCTGGCCACCGAGCTGCAGCGCATGCACCGCGGCGACACGCTCTACGTGCTGGACGAGCCCACCACCGGCTTGCATGCCGCCGATGCCGATCGCCTGATGGCGCAACTGCAGCGGCTGGTGGACGAGGGCAACACGGTGGTGGTGGTGGAGCACGACATGCGCGTGGTGGCCCAGGGCGACTGGGTGATCGACATGGGGCCGGGCGCCGGCGTTCAAGGCGGCCAGGTCATCGCGGCGGGCACGCCGGAGCAAGTGGCGAAAGTGCGGGAGAGCCGCACGGCGAAGTACCTGGCGGATTGCCTCGAGGCCCGGTGAGGGGCTCACGCGCTAAACTCGCCTCAGCATGAGCGCCACAACCACGGTGATG
This sequence comes from Ramlibacter sp., assembly GCA_028292105.1. Classification (GTDB taxonomy): domain Bacteria; phylum Pseudomonadota; class Gammaproteobacteria; order Burkholderiales; family Burkholderiaceae_C; genus Ramlibacter. The sequence goes on along the minus strand of JAQGMY010000114.1, from coordinate 4,084 downwards.
TTCGCCGACCTCACCGGAAGCACGGCTGTCTTCGAGACGCTCGGCAACGACGCCGCCACGCAGACCATCACGGGCCTCACCAACTGGATCGGCCAGGTGGTGAAGAACCACGGCGGCCGGGTCGTCAAGACGCTCGGCGACGGCGTGCTGGCGCTGTTCCCCGACGGCGCCAGCTCGGTGCGTGCCGTGGTGCTGTTGCAGCGCGAACACGCCCGCCGCCGGATCCAGCGCGGCCCCGCGCACAGCATGGAGCTGCAGGTCGGCCTGGCCTGCGGCGAGGTAGTCGAAGTGGCCGGCGATTGCTACGGCGATGCGGTCAACGTGGCCTCGCGCTTGTCAGACCTGTCCGGCGCGCGCGAGATCTGGGCCACCGATACCGTGGTGGAGCAGCTGCGCATGCCGCCGCCCGGCACGCGCTTCCATCCGCTCGGACTGGTGCCGATCCGCGGCAAGGCGCTTGAACGCGAGCTGTTTCGCATCGAGTGGCAGGAAGACACGTCCACCGACATGATGACCTTGCCGGGCTTCGGGCCGGGCGAGCTCGCCAGGCAGGCGCGGGCCGCGTCGCAGGGGCGCATCGAGCTGCGCTACCTGGGACTGGTGCAGGACTTCGGTTCCGACGAACTGCCCATCCACATGGGGCGGGCGCGCGAAGCGGAGTTCGTCATCGCCGACCCGCGCGTGTCGCGCCTGCATGCGCGCATCGAATGGCACATCAACAGCTTCATCCTGTCGGACCTGAGCAGCTACGGCACCAGCGTGCGCTTCCAGGGCGCGCCCACCCAGCAACTGCTGCGGCGCGACGAATGCGTGCTGCATGACAGTGGCGAGATCGCCCTGGGCCCCGACTTCGGCGACTTCTCCGTCGCCACCATCCAGTTCGCCCTGAGCGTCAGCGGCTGACGCGGGAGCATCGTCGCTCGCTTGTGGCGATCGCGGCGCTCTGCTATGGTTTTGCATGACTGAAGGCTATCGATCGGTATTCCGGCCCGGGTTGTTCGCCGGGCAGGTGGTGGTGGTGACCGGTGGCGGCTCCGGCATCGGGCGCTGTACCGCCCATGAACTCGCCGCCCTGGGCGCGCACGTGGTGCTGCTCGGGCGCAAGCTGGACAAGCTGCAGCACGCGGCCAGCGAGATCGTCGCCGACGGCGGCCGCTGCACCTTCCACAGTTGCGACATCCGCGACGAACAGGCGGTGCAGGACGTGGTGCAGGCGATCGTGCTCGCGCTGGGCCGCATCGACGGTCTCGTCAACAATGCCGGCGGCCAGTACATCACGCCCCTGGAGAAGATCAGCGCCAAGGGTTGGGACGCCGTCGTCGCGACCAACCTCACCGGCGGCTTCCTGCTGGCGCGGGAGTGCTACCTGCAGTCCATGCAGGCGAACGGGGGCGCCATCGTGAACATGGTCGCCGACATCTGGGGCTCCATGCCGGGCATGGGCCACAGCGGCGCGGCGCGCGCCGGCATGGTGAGCTTCACCGAGACCGCCGCTCTCGAATGGGCGAAAAGCGGGGTCCGCGTGAACGCGGTGGCGCCGGGCTACATCGCCTCCAGCGGCATGGACCACTATCCGCCGGAAGCAGGCGCCATGTTGAAGGAGATGCGCCAGACGGTGCCGGCCGGGCGCTTCGGCAACGAAGCGGAGGCGTCCGCGGGCATCGTCTTCCTGTTGTCGCCGGCCGCTGCCTTCATCAGCGGCAGCGTGCTGCGCATCGACGGGGCGCGGCCGCAGGTGCGCATGGGGTGGGGGCAGGTGGCCGCACCGGCCGATGCGCAGCAGCGTGCCGCGGTCAAACCGTTCGACGGTTTTCACCGCTACCAGGCGCCCAGGCTGTTCGACGGCTCCACCCAGTGAGCTTCACCTCTTCGTGGAATCCGGAAGGCGCCGTCGCGCGGCAGCGGCGCGACGCGGCGCTGGCGCGCATCGCGCAACTGCGGGCGCTGGAACAACGCGCGGTCGACAAGTCGGCGCAGGCGCGGCCGGTGTTCGAGCGCCGCGGGCAGCTGCTGCCGCGCGAGCGGGTGGGCTTGCTGCTCGACCCGGGCCAGCCTTTCCTGCCCTTGTGCAGCCTGGCCGGCTACCTGCAGGACACACCCGAGGCCGCAGCGTCGGTGCCGGGCGGCGGGATGATCGCGGGCATCGGCTTCGTGCGCGGGGTGCGCTGCATGGTGGTGGCCAGCGACTCCGGCATCGACGCCGGCGCGATCCAGCCCATGGGCCTGGACAAGATCCTACGCGTGCAGGAGATCGCGCTGCAGAACAAGCTGCCTTTCCTGCACCTGGTGGAGAGCGCCGGTGCCAACCTGATGCGCTACCGGGTCGAAGGTTTCGTGCAGGGGGGCGCCTTGTTCCGCAACCTGGCGCGGCTGTCGGCCGCCGGCATTCCGGTCATCACGGTGCAGCATGGGTCGGGCACGGCCGGCGGCGCCTACATGCCGGGCCTGAGCGACATCGTGATCATGGTCCGCGGCCGGTCCCGCGCGTTCCTGGCCGGCCCGCCCTTGTTGATGGCGGCGACCGGGGAGGTGGCGACCGAGGAGGAGCTGGGTGGGGCGGAGATGCACACCAGCGTCTCCGGCCTGGGGGAGTACCTGGCGGAGGATGACCGGCAGGCGCTGGGCATTGCCAGGGAGGTGGTGGCGCGGCTCGCCGTCAGCCCAGCCCTCCATCGGCTCCCTCCCCCGCCGGGGGAGGGCTGGGGTGGGGGCGCCCCGGCGTCTGGCGAGCTCCTCGGCCTCATGCCAACCAACCTGCGCGAACCCGTCGACCTGCGCGAGCTCATCGTCCGCCTCACCGACGACGGCGCGCTGCTCGAATTCAAGCCCCTCTACGGCGCGGCCACCGTCTGCGCCCAGGGCAGCCTCGGCGGCCATGCGGTCGGCTTCATCACCAACAACGGCCCGATCGACGTCGCCGGTGCGAACAAGGCCGCCCACTTCATCCAGTGGATGTGCCAATCGGGCCACCCCATCGTCTACCTGCAGAACACCACCGGCTACATGGTCGGCAAGGACAGCGAGCAGGCCGGCATGATCAAGCATGGCAGCAAGATGATCCAGGCCGTGACCAACGCGACGGTGCCGCAGATCACGATCCAGTGCGGCGCATCGTTCGGCGCCGGCAACTACGGCATGTGCGGCCGCGGCTACGCGCCCCGATTCCTTTTCAGCTGGCCGGGCGCGAAGACGGCAGTGATGGGCGGCGAGCAGGCGGCGCGCACGATGCAGATCGTCACCGAGGCCGCGCTCGCGCGCAAAGGGCAGAAGCCGGATCCGCACCAGTCGCAGGCGCAGTACGACAGGATCGTGGCGCTGTTCGAGGCGCAGGCCGATGCCTTCTACACCTCCGGCCTGCTGCTGGACGACGGCGTGATCGATCCGCGCGACACCCGCGCGGTGCTGGCCTTCTGCCTGGACACGATCGCGCAAGCGGAAGAAAAGAAGTTGCGGCCCATGCAGTTCGGCGTGGCGCGCATGTGAGAACGAGCAGCGAGGAGACCCATGGACTACAGCCACGAACACCTCCAGGTCCAGAAGACGCTCAAGCGCTTCATCGACGAGGAGATCAACCCGCACGTCGACGAGTGGGAGGCGGCGGAGATGTTTCCGGCGCACCAGGTGTTCAAGCGCCTGGGCGAGCTGGGCCTGCTGGGATTGACCAAGCCGGAGGAATTCGGCGGCGCCGGACTCGATTACTCCTATTCGCTCGCCATGGCGGAAGCGCTGGGCCACATCGAATGCGGCGGCGTGCCGATGGCGATCGGGGTGCAGACCGACATGGCGACCCCGGCGCTGGCGCGCTTCGGCAGCGAGGAACTCAAGCGCGAGTTCCTGGCGCCGGCGATCTCCGGTGAAGCAGTGGCGTGCGTCGGCGTCAGCGAGCCCGAGGCCGGCAGCGACGTCTCGGCGATCCGCAGCCGCGCGCGCAAGGACGGCGACGACTACGTCATCACCGGCCAGAAGATGTGGATCACCAACAGCCTGCAGGCCGACTGGATGTGCATGCTGGTGAACACGGGCGAGGCCGGCGCCGGCCAGAGCCCGCACAAGAACAAGAGCCTCGTCATCGTGCCGATGCGCG